>CAZRPK010000056.1:0-13567 GCA_964601915.1 uncultured Kangiella sp.
AAAAATCAACTGGGCACGCGAACAAAAGTGAATGAATAGCTGAAATATTAGTAAAAAAATCTATCTATTAAACAGCGGATTTATGTTGTTCCAGTCGTTTTCTAGCACGCCATTATCTCTAAATATTTTTTCCATTTCGCAAACAGCTCCCTTGATATCCGTGACAATTCTTCAAGCGACAAATAAATCCCAAATACATTAATTCGATGAGCTGATTTAAATGCTGGGATATTTTCAAATTCTGACCAATCTATCGAGTCATAAGCTTCATCAAATGACATCATTTCATCAACCGTGAATTGCATTTTTGAACGAACGGTTTTAAGGTAGTTCAATGTTTCTTTAATCGCGGAGTTTGGATTTTTAGCAACCGCGCCATGACCCGGTAAAAGCGCATGAAGTGAACTGTTATCAATTTTTTCTAATAGCTCTAACCAATGTTTAGTATTGGCACTGCCGGTAAAGGGGATCCGTCCATCAAAAATTAAATCGCCATCAGAGTGAGCACGACCTAAGGAGTTTATTTCAAAATCAACACCACCCAACATAAAACTTGTTTTAGTTTCAATAACGGTATCGGGTCTTATCGGTTGCAACTCCAGAGCTTTCTTGCATAGTAGACGTGTTTAGAAAGTTTGGTTAATTCCATCTTAACGTTACTTCTGGGGATATTTGAATTCAGCTTGATGGCGGTATTATATTTTTGAGAACATGCGTTTAATAGGGTTACTAAAAGGAGAAATGAAATGAAAAATAATCGATTAATTATTAAAACATGATGATGCATAGTTTATACAAATTCTTTAATAAAAAAACAAATTTAAGTTAACAATATTTAATTGTTAAACCTTAATGGTTAAATCTAAATTAGCAATTAAAAAAGACTCAAATCCTGTTGTAGAAGTTTAATATCTTTTAATAGTTGCGACGAATGAGAGTCGGGATCAACATCTTTATAGTGTTTAACGATATTGCCTTTTTGATTAACCAGAAATGTTTGACGGCTAGGGTGTGGCCACGGAAACAAACTATCAACATCAAGCGCCTTGGTTAATTTATGGTCAACATCTGCTAAAAGTGTGAACTTCACATCATAAATTTCTGCAAAGTCTTTATGTGATGCAGAATCATCATAACTGATGCCAACTATCTTTGTGTTTAAGGAATCAAAACTAGCTTGTTGATTCGCGAAATTCTTAGCTTCAGTTGTACATCCTGGTGTTTTATCTTTTGGATAAAAATAATAAACTACCCATTTATTCTTGAAATCTCTATTATTTTTTATCTCTTCATTTTGATCAGCAAGTTCAAATTGGGGGAAGGGAACACCTTGCCAACGATTGCCTTTTGCAAAAGAAGATGCGGTAAAAATAAGAATTAGTAGAGTGAATAAAGATTTATTTAACATAATTTTAATCCCTTCAATATTTAATAATTTTAGCTGATAAAGTTAATTCTACCAAAATATGAATATATTTTGCTATTTATCCGATTTTTATTGCCAATTATCCAGAATATATTTGCTTTTTGTTCGTTAACTTCTAAAATGTGAACTAGTTACCATAAAAATATCGTATTAGTTCTTAACGCAGAAGTTCTGAAGACAGGTTGACTTTGAACAGAGTAGAGAGTTTATCTAAGATGGCAATTAAATCAGCTAGAAAGATTAAACAAGCAAAATTTGGCAAAGCAGATTTTACCGTTGTGAATGGTGAACGTGTTTATGTCGGAAGTGAGCGTCGAATCGATAGGCGTCGTGGTTCCGGTCATGAAAGAGTCGAATCTCTTTTAAAGAATTTTGGTTTGGATCGCCGTTTAAGTACAGATCGTCGAAGAAAAGATACATCTTGGTTTTTGACATCTAAAAAAATAGTTAATGGCTAATAAACTAGAAGCTGCGTAAAAATAGAGCAAAAATCACTTTAACATCAATTTCCTTCAGTGCTAACTTAATGTGCTATTTAAGCATTAAAGCCGAATAATCTAAATCCAGTACAACATCTGAGTGATATTTTTTACGACCCTTAACGTCCTGAAAGAGAGAGTCTATTTTGTCTGGGGTATTATTCTTAATCCCTAACATTTGAATTCTGACTAAACCAAGATCATCTCTTCCCTCTATATCCGATTTCCCTATAATTTTACTTTGGCAATAAATAGTGTCACCTGAAAATGAAGGATTGCAATGTACTCCTCCATTAATTGCGGACAACCATATTGCATTACCTAATCCGTTATAACTCAATGCTCGGCATATGGAGATGATGTGACCTCCGTAAATTAAACGTTTACCATCGGGTGTATTATTCATCATATGCTGATCAAAGTGGACTCTGGCATTATTCTGATAGAGGCGAGTGGCAAGTGAATGATCACTATCATTTATTGTCATACCATCTCTATGAAAAAGGGTATCGCCTATTTTGATATCTGAGTACTTTAATTGATAATCACTCTGAAAATCTTGCCATTGCTTAAAATGTATTTGTTCAGGTAAGTTTTGATTATTAGTCTCAACTTGCTTGACAAGTAAGGGAATAAACTCTTCTTTAATTTTTATATTAAGATCATTTTTTTTGACCATTACCCAACGTTTCCATTCTAAAACTAATTGATTTTTTTGATTAGTCGCAGAGGAATGCACATAAACAACGCCTGTTTTACCATTTGAATTTTCTTTTAAACCAATCACATTACTCGTGACAGTTAGGGTTTCGCCAGCAAAACAAGGTTGATGAAACTGCACATCGGCATAACCGAGGTTAGCGACTGCATTGAGAGAAATATCATTAACTGTTTTTCCAAAGGCGATATGAAAAACTAAAAAATTATCAAGCGGCGTTTTTTCAAAGCCACAAGAGTGCGCAATGGTTTCTGCACAATAAAGTGCGTAACGGCTCCCCGTAAGCGCTAAATATAAAGTTGCATCACTTTCGGTTATGGTTCTAGGAACACCGTGTTTTAAAACTTGACCGATAGAAAAATCTTCGAAAAAATTTCCATTAGATGATTTAATAAAAGAGATAGGTTTAGTGGAAGACATTATTTTTCAGGGCCAATTAATTCATTTTGACCAAGCTCTTTCACTTGATTATAAAGTGCTATGACTCTTCTCGCCCATAGTTCTAATGATGGTTCGATTAATCGATCATCAATTACTGCAATACTTTTCCCCATTTCATGTGCGTTAGCTATAGCTTCAATAATGGCTTTGGCTTTTTTGATATCTTCACCTTTTGGAGTGAAAGCATCGTTGTTATATGCCAATTGAATTGGGTGAATAACTGCTTTTCCATCAAATCCTAAATCTCTAGCTTGTCGACAAGAAAATTCGCAGGCTTCTATATTTTTCAAATCAAAATGTGGGCCATCTATGATACATTTATCGTGAGCTCTTGCTCCTAAAACACACATAGATAAACTGGTTAATAAACCTTGTCTATCTAAAGTGACATTAATCCTTAATGAGTTAGCTAAATCGGTTGTTCCTAAAACAATAGCGGTTAACCTGTCACTGGCTCCAGATATTTCTTCACTTCTCAATACGCCTTTTGGACTTTCTATATTTGCCATGATAGTCAATCTTTCTCCACCGGACTCATCTAGCGTTGCTATAGCCGCTTTTAATTGACCTCCACTTTCAACTTGTGGAAATAATATTGCGTCAATATCTAATTTAGCTGCCGCGCGTAAATCATCCATGCCCCATTCAGAATCTAATGAATTAACACGAATAATTTTTTCCGAATAACCAAAGTCTGAATTTTCAAACATTTTGACTAATAGCGCTCTAGCCTCAATTTTTTTCGAAGGTGGAACGGATTCTTGCAGGTCAAAAATAATACTATCAGCAGATAGTTTTCGCGATTTTTCTATATGATGTTCTTCGTGTGCGGAAACATAAAGTACGCTACGGCGTGGACGGTATTTATAACCCATTATTGACCCCTTTTTTCTTGCAGTTCGGCAATCATTTGTTTTCGTAAAATTTTTCCATTTTTCGTTCGTGGAAAGTTTTTGTATATATGGACGATTTTTGGTGTTTTGTATTTAGCTAAATTTTCTTTGCCAAAATCTAAAAATGTCTGTTTAGTGGCTTGGCTATTCTCAGTCAGGATAATACAAATACTCACTAGAACTTTATCTTTTCCTATTTCTTCACCTATTGCTACGCAATCAGCAATATCAGGATGAGTTTTTATCACTCGTTCAATTTCATGAGGAGAAACTCGATAGCCAAAAGTATTGATAATATCGTCTTTTCGACCTAAAAACCAAATATAACCATCTTCATCAACTCGCGCATAATCACCTGTATAAAAATAACCATCATGTTTTGTTTTGGCGGTTTCCTCTTCGAGTTGCCAGTAGTTTAAGAATAGTCCGGGATCATTATCAGGGATCGAAATCATGCCTTCTTCATTAGTTTTCGCTACACTGCCATCACCCATTAGCAGTTGGATATTGTGACCGGGCTGCGGAAATCCAGCAGCACCTGGGCGTATTGGTTTGTCAGTTCTTTGAGAAATATAATAAGAAAACTCACTCATACCAATCGCTTCATATACATCCATTTCAAAACGTTTTCGCCATGCTTCTAACATTTCATCTGATAAATGTTCACCGGCGCTCATACAGTGCCTTAACGACGGTACATCACTTGCTGAGTATTCTGTTTTTTGAATAATTTGTCGGTAAATTGTAGGCACACCAATAAAAATAGTACAGCCATGTTTGGCAATTAACTTTGGCCAAGTGCTGGCATCATTTCTTCCCTCATGGACTATAACTGTATGTCCATGAAATAGGGGATCCATTAGAGCTGAGCCAAGTACATAGGTCCAATTAAATTTTCCCGAATGCATTATTCGATCACCATCTTTAAAATCAAACCAATACTGGCTCGCTGGTAATCTTCCAACTAAAGAACGGTGGGCATGTAAAACACCTTTTGGAAAACCGGTTGTTCCTGATGTGTAAACTAAATAAGCTGGATCATTGGCTTTACTCTTTACGACTTTAAAATCAGCCTCTAATTCACTTAAAGATTTGACTAAATCTAAAATTTTAATTGATGAATCATTAGTTAGTTCTGGCATTTTTTCATCGCCAGCTAAGAGTATATGAGTTAATTGCGTTTCTTCATTTAATATATTTTTTAATTCACTCCACATAGATTTTGCGGTGATTAAAACTTTAGCGCCTGAGTCTTTGGCTAAATAAGCCACTTCAGAAGATGCCAATAGGGTGGATGTTGGAACAGCAACTGCACCATGTTTTAAACAACCAAAAAAACTTTCAGGGTAGTCAGTTGAGTTAGGCAGGCGGATTAAAACTCGTTCGCCATTTTTGATTTCTAATTGCTTTAAAAGAGTGACAATACGAGCACTTTGCTCATTTAGTCTTGAATAGCTTAGCTCGGTTGTTCCAGTGTTATCGTCTTCAATAATTAGCGCCGATTTATTTTTGTCTGCATGTTGAACCACACATTCTTGAGCGATATTAAAAAATTCAGGGATATTCCATTGATTCGTTTTTTCATTAAAATAATCTGTTAATTGGGTCATTCTATTTTCTCAGCTTTGTTCGTAATGAAATTCTAAATAAACTAATTCGACTAGATTCGACCATAGGGCCAGTTTTCACGGATTACATGAATAGGCAATAATTTAAGTACTTGCATCGCAAATTCTTTATCGTCGTCATTTAATGATTTTAAAGCGTAAGCTCTTAATAAAGTTTGTAATGATTTACCAAACATCGGCGGATCGAGCATTTCACCTTCAAATTTAATCGCACCACCCAAAAGTGCGTCGGCTTCAATGGCTGCTTTTAACATCGCAATATTTCTTTTAATAATCATTGGTGATGGCGTAAATGCCACTTTACATAAATGAATATGATAAGGATGAATCACTTGCTTACCGGTTAATCCCATTTGCGCTTCAACCGTGGCATGTCTGTGAACGACATGTGATTCATGATCGCCATGTAAATCTAACCAACGTCGTACATCATGTGGTTCGATATTTTGAATCGGCATAGGGGTTTCATTAATTAGCACCTCTACACCGCCGATAACTCCTTTTCCAGCGATTCGAGCATCTAAAAGTAAGTTTTTTAAATAGGTTTTTAACTCATCAATCCAACCTTCTGGAGTTAAATGAATTGCCATCGCTTTTGAGAAATCATGGATACCAAAAACAACATGTTTTACAGTCGAAAAATTCATCAATTCAGACGCTAATTTAAGCGAACGTGGATGTTCAATAATAGGTTGGATTTCAATTTTTGGGTTTATTCCGACTAGCCACGCAGAAAGATCTCTAATTTCGGCAGCGCCATACATTTCGCCAGCCTTAGCTAAAACGATCACATCGATGTGCTGAGCAACATCCCTAATTAATTTAAGATCTAATTCATATTCTTCGGTACGGAATGGATTGATTCTTAAAGCTATCTGAAAGTCGCGCTCTGGAAATTTTGGTAACTCATTACGTAATAACTCACGACTCATCGCTTTTTGACGGCAACCATCTTCTAAATCAAATAAAAGCGTGTGAGCTTGACATTTATGAGCATGTTTTTGGATCCGCTCAACGGCTTGCTCCATATTCTCGTATTCACTATTTTTGGGTGAATATTTAACTGGCGGATAATAAAGTTGAATACCTGGCCAGATACCGCCTAAAACATCTTCTTCATCAACATGTTCTAAGAATTCATTGTAATTGCTCATATTAATTCCTTTATTTAGCTAGATATCACTAGTAAATATTGTTTCAAACGATTGTTTAAATTTTTCTGATATCTGTCAAGGCACTAATTTACAGTTTAGATGTTATTGATTAAATTGGCTCTAACTTTATGGCTATACTAGGTATTATAGAAAGATATAGCTTGTTAGTTACCAATTTAAGAGATAGTTGTTATATTTAGTACCTAGCGATTTTTCAAAAGCAACCTGATGGAGAAAATTATGTCCGTTCATCCTAATGAAGCATTATTTGATGCTGAAAAGCCATTTCCAGCAATTTCTACCTGTGAGCATTTCGCTGGAAGCGAAAAACTAATGCTTAAAGCTTTAGAAATGCAAACTAAGTTAGGGCCTATTTTTGATATAACTTGTGATTGTGAAGATGGCGCTGCCGCAGGACAGGAAGTTGAACATGCGGAAATGGTCGCTAGAGTTATTGGAAGTGATGCCAACGTACATAATATGATGGGTGTAAGAATTCATGATTATAGCAATGCCAATTGGCGTACGGATGTGGATATTTTAGTACCAAAAATCGGCAACAAAGTCGCCTATATTACTTTACCTAAATCAACCGAAGCCTCGCAAATTGTGGAAATGGTGGCGTATATAAAGAATGTTGCGGAAAAAAATGGCATTACACGTGAAATTCCTATCCATGTATTAATTGAAACTCATGGCGCGTTAAGAGATATTTGGAAAATTGCGGTGGTTGATTGGTTGCAAGTATTAGACTTTGGCATGATGGACTTTGTAAGCGGTCATTACGGTGCTATTCCGGCATCTTGTATGAGAAGTCCGGGACAGTTCGATCACCCTCTACTTGCAAGAGCAAAAACAGAAATGGTTGCAGCCGCATTAGCTAATGGCATTGTGCCGGCACATAACGTGACGCTCGATTTGAAAAATGTTGAACAAACAAAAAGTGATGCTGGGCGCGCTAGAAACGAATTTGGTTTTATGCGTATGTGGAGTATTTACCCTACGCAAGTAGAAGCGATTGTAGAAGCGATGAAACCCGACTATTCTGAAGTGGAAGATGCACAAGGTATCTTATTAGCGGCGCAAAAGGCCGATTGGGGGCCTATTCAATATGCTGGCGAATTACATGATCGAGCGACCTATCGCTATTTTTGGCAGTTACTCCAAAGAGCGCAAGTGAGTGGGTTATCGTTATCTGATGAATGTAAAGCTACTTTTTTCTGATTTATAGATATTTCTATAGATCTAAAAGAACATTATCAAGGGTTGGAGAGAATGTATTTAACTCGAACTATTTCTAGTGGAAAAATGAAAGCCATCGGTAAATTGGGCGGGGCAATGGGAACTTTGTACGTCGTAAGGTTGCTCTTGATTCGATTGAGGGATATCGATGAATAAATCTAGAATGAACTAAAATCTTATTCAAGTTACAATTGAGTCATTACTTAAATCAATTTTGGATTATATAAATGACAACTCAATCAAAAATCGCTCCGTTACTTATTTTGCTCTCGTTATCTCTCAATTCTTTTAGTTTTGCTTCGCATGCAGAGAGTCATAGCCAAGAAAATCAAAGCCATCAGAATCATAGTCAAAACCACCATCATCAAATGCAAATGGCAAAGTCACCATTGACTGAAGCTGGTAACGATGTATTTGGAACCATTCAAGAAGTCATCGCTAAACTTAACGCTGATCCAAATACAGACTGGAACAAAGTTAACATTGAAGCACTTCGATCGCATTTAGTTGATATGTACGAAATGACAATCAATGTGAATATAATCTCCCAAAAACCAGTTAAGAATGGCTTGAGGGTTAAAATGCAAGCAATTGGAAACAGAGCTTCAGCAGCGTTAAAACGAGTTTTTAGCGCACACCCAATGATGCTAGAACAAGAAACAGGCTGGAAAATGAGTGTGGAAATGAATAATAATGAATACACTCTCACAATAACCAGCAATAAACTTGAAGATGTCGATAAAATAAGAGGTTTGGGGTATATTGGTTTAATGGCTTACGGTAACCATCATCAACCTCATCATTGGTCAATGGCTAAGGGTAGTAATCCGCATAGTCACCATTAAATCATCATCACTAAATTTATTGGCTTCAAACTTTAATCATTATTCTTACTGTGGAAATAACATGTTAAAAATAAAATCAAAAATTATACTGCTAATTCTTCTAAGTTTCGTATCTTCAAATTTACTTTCAGAAAATTATCTTCTACATGTCGGAGCAATGATTGATGTAGAAAAATTAAAAGTCAAAAAGAAACAATCTATTCGAGTTTCGGATGGAAAAATAATTGAGATCACATCGGGTTTTATTGAAAGTAAAAATAATGAAACGTTGATCGATTTAAAAAGCCAAACAATCATGCCAGGGTTAATGGATATGCATGTTCACTTATCGGGCGAAATTAATAAAACCTCTTACACCGAGAAATTCTTTATGAACCCAACCGATGTGGCCTATAGAAGTACGGTGTTTGCTGAAAAAACATTGATGGCTGGGTTTACCACTGTTAGAGATTTAGGTGATTTAACAAAGGGGATTGGTGTATCACTTAGAAAAGCAATCGAAAAAGGTTATGTTAAAGGTCCTCGCATTTTTGCAGCCGGTAAAAGTATCGCTACAACCGGAGGGCACGCAGATCCGACTAATGGCGTTAAGTTATCAATGATGGATGATCCAGGCCCCGTTGAAGGCGTGATTAATGGTGTTGAAGATGCTTATAAAGCGGTGCGTCAGCGTTACAAAGAAGGCTCAGATGTTATTAAATTAACGGTTACTGGTGGCGTCTTAAGTCTAGCAAAAAGCGGTTCTAACCCTCAATTTACTCAAGATGAAATTGCGGCAATTGTGAAGGCTGCAAAGGACTATGAGTTTGTAGTTGCTGTTCATGCTCATGGCGCAGAAGGCATGAAACGAGCCGTTCTGGCAGGTGTTGATTCAGTTGAGCATGGAACCTATATGAATAACGAAGTCATGCGCTTAATGAAGAAAAAAGGTACCTATTACGTACCAACAATCACCGCGGGTAAATGGGTTGGCGATAAAGCAACAATTGATGGTTACTACCCAGCAATCGTTCAACCAAAAGCGGCTGCAATAGGACCAAAAATTCAAAGTACATTTGCTAAAGCCTATAAAAAAGGGGTAAAAATAGCTTTTGGAACAGATGCAGGTGTTTTCCCTCATGGTCTAAACGGAAGAGAATTTAAATACATGAATGAAGCGGGAATGCCTGCGATTGAAACCATTCAATCGGCAACAATGAATGCCGCAAAATTGCTTAGAATTGACGATAAATTGGGCAGTATAAAAGTAGGAAAAATTGCGGATTTTGTTGCGGTTAATGGTGATCCATTAAAAGATATCAGCTTGATGGAAAATGTTTCTTTTGTGATGAAAGAGGGTGTTGTTTATAAGCAATAAAGAGTAGTTTAGACGTCTAGGCTGAAGATTAACACGATCAAATAACAAAAATACTTGCCAAACCCAAGAATGAAATGAAGCCAACGATTTCAGTGACGGTAGTTAAAATGACGCCGCCTGATAATGCTGGATCAATATCCATTTTAGTTAAAATCATGGGTAGTAGGGCACCAAAAACTGCACCAGTGACGAGGTTAATCATCATTGCTCCACCAAGTGAAATTCCAAGTCCCATTGCAAAGCCTTGATATTCTGCAGTGTTGTTGTACCAAAAGAAAATAGCAAATCCAATCACTAATGCCCAGAAAAAACCATTGAGTAAACTAACACCAAATTCTTTAAATAATAGCCATCTGAAATTATTATCACTGATATGCCCAATACTCATGCCGCGAATAACTAAAGTTAATGATTGAGTTCCTGCTATACCTCCCATGCTGGGAACAATAGGTAAAAGAACCGCAAGCGCTGCTACGGCACTAATATTATCATCAAAAATACCAATAAATGATGCTGCTAATACTGCTGTGATTAGATTGATCCCAAGCCATAAGGCTCGACGTTTAGCGCTTGTCAATATGGGAGCAAAAGTATCATCATTTTCATCAAGTCCCGCCATACTCATTAGAGAGTGATCAGCGTCTTCTATAATAACATCTAACACGTCATCAATAGTAATTCGACCTAATAGTTTACCATCTTGATCAATCACAGGTGCTGAAATTAAATCATGTCGTTCAAAAAGGCTCGCAACATCAGTATCAGGTAAAGCAGCCGGGATCCCTGCAATTTCTTTTTCAAATACTTCATCAACCATTTGTTCGGGTTGACTTGTAATTAATGTTGAGAGGTGAATCGTACCTATTAATATATCATTAGTATCAACGACATAGATGCTATCTGTACTTTTGGGAATATCTTTCTGCATTCTTAAATATCGGAGTACCACTTCAATGGTGACAGCGGGTCTTATG
Source organism: uncultured Kangiella sp. (assembly GCA_964601915.1). Taxonomy (GTDB): domain Bacteria; phylum Pseudomonadota; class Gammaproteobacteria; order Enterobacterales; family Kangiellaceae. The sequence goes on from CAZRPK010000056.1 coordinate 11,158, forward strand.
GTAATAGTATCCGTATTCATTAATCCGCCAGCAGTATCTTCGGGATAACTTAACGCATGTTCAATTCGAGTTCTATCTTGAAAACTCATAGATGCCAATACTTCTTTAGTGACCGTATCGGGCAAGTCACCTAAAATATCTGCAATATCATCAGTATCTAGTTTTTTCGTAAGTTCAGCTAGCTCAACGGGGTTCATTTCGTCGGCAAAAGCCAGTAGTAAGTCGTCATTTAAGAATTGGAGTACTTCACCTTCATGCTCTTTATCAACTAATTTCCAGAGAATTTTTCTTTCTTTGGGTGGTGTTGATTCCAGCATATGAGCGATATCAGCGGGAGGTAGCTGATTTAACATTAATCTCACCTGCAGAAACATTCCACGTTCAATTGCATCATTAAGCTGATGTAATCGTTCGTTACTATGTACTTTTTCGAAGTTATCTAATACAGGCATTTTAGAAGTGTTTACCTTTACCAACTAAAAATTTAAATACTAACAATTGGGTTGTTTAATAAAATATAATCATTCTTGTCATTGTTTTTTACTTTTGATAATCCGTAATTAGCATCTTGTAAAATTTGAGAGACAGATAAGTGATGATCAGGATTATAGATTATCCCACCAATTTTTACATCGACAAAAACCTTAGAGTCTTTATCTATTTGATGCTCAATTGCAATAATACCCTTGTGCATTTGTGCTAAATATTGTTTGGCAATAGCTCGACTTTCAGAAGTGGCAGCAATACAAAATTCATCATCACTTAAATGGCAAATTAAATCGAAGGGTTTTAAAATTCTAGTTAAGGTTTCACTAATACTCAGTAAAAGGTTATTACCAACGGCGTAGCCGTAATCAGCACTTAATGTTTTAAATTGGCTAATATGAATAACTGCGATTAATAATAAGCTTTGGTCTTTTTGGCTTCTTTGTAATTCTTCTGAAAGACGTTGAAAAAATGAAGGTCTTAATAATGTGCCAGTTAAGTGATCGTAAGTAGCACCTTTATAAAACTGCCAGTATTTATGAGTAACAGCAAGCGACATTCCAATACCAATAGCAGTGGTAGCCAAAGGTAAAAAAAAGGGATTATTAGGAAGTTGAGAATAGAAAATAAACTGCGACTGCAGTAATGAGTCAAAAACAAGAGCACTCCAAGAGCAAATGTTCAAAGCGCCAACAATAGTAGAGTATTCTCGTTTTTTTATATAAGCAATAAAGATAGCACCCCCACCAGTAAAAAAGGTTAAGACAATCAGCACCCAATAACTTACTTCAGAGACCAGTCGGGTACTAAATGGGTAGGGCCAAATTAGGTTTAGAACACCAATCAACCCAATTAAAATAAAGCCAATCACATAGTTTTTTCTTACTTCTAAATCAAAGAAACGAAAAAGAAAAAGTGAAATAGAGAGTATACCCATACAGATTAAAAACATTTCTATTTTATAAATAGCATTTAAATCTAATCCGATATGCAATGGGGCTTGAGAGCGAACAAAAGTTACTAAAGAAAAAATTATTAGGAAAGCGGCTAAATAAAGAGTTTCTTTACTACCTCTAATAACAAAATAATGAAATATTTGATTAAGTGATAATAATAAAAGGATCGCTATGGCCGCCACATAAAAGTAATCTGTTTGTTGTTGGTCATGAGCGAGTTCTAAATATTGGTCAATTGAAATGCTTTGGCGATTTAAGCCACGTTTGTTGATGGTGTTAAACGTTTTAATTTCTAAATCATTAAATTGGTTATATTTCAGTGCATAAGCGGGAATTAAATATAAGCGGTTTTGTCGGTATGTCCCTTGAAAAAAAGGAGGGAAGCTTCCAGTTTTTCCAATTAAATAACCATTAACTCTAACCTCATCCGCTTCATCAATAGAACCTGCAAATAGAGCAAGTGTTATTTTTTGAAGATCGCCACTGACTATGAATTGTTTTGAGTAAATGCTGTAGTTTTTTCCAATTAAATTGGTATTGTTGGCGATGATTTCACTTGATTGGTTATTTACTACTTGTTCAATTTCTTTAGATAAGGCATTTATATTCACTGTTTCGCTTATCTGACATTTTGGTAAAGTTGTGAACGATGAGGAAGAATCTAGCGGAGGTGTTTGCTCTTGTAAATTAGCAAAGTGACAAATTGTCCAATGACCATTTAGCTCTGCTGGCAATGAATCTATAAATTGTGCCGCTTTAGTTGTTGATGAATTTATTGCTGTAATCAACATAACAGCCAAAGTTAGTAAAAAGCGGTTTATGTGAACAATGTCTTTGCCAATCGATGAAGTTAGTGAATGCTTAAATTCCCTCGCTATTTTATTTAACGTTTTCATTTAGGCTATCATGCCACCAGGCGGATTGTTTTGAGGTGTTTCAAAGCTAGATGATGTATTAAAAACATTAAT
>CAZRPK010000056.1:13667-19332 GCA_964601915.1 uncultured Kangiella sp.
GATGATGTATTAAAAACATTAATATAGCTGGTATAAATGCTTGCAATAGAGATTGCAAAAATAGTCAGAAAAAAGAACAAAGCCAATGGAATTGCCAATAACGGAATGATTGCTGAAATAATAGAAATAACGGTGAATGCGAGTAGTATATAAAGCATTCCAACTAATCCATAGATAGTAAAAGGCATTAAATTTATTGTGCAGGCTCTATAGCTCAACTTTAGTGCATTGACAGGCGAACAATTCTCTAAAACAATCAATGCTGGTGCAAACCAATAAGCCATCATAACCGGAATTAGTAAGGCTAAATAGATTAAAAAAGTCAATAAATAGACTCTAGCGACCTCCATGCCTTCTGTGCTAGTGAGCCATTGCATCAGCTCATTGGTGGACATTTTGTTAAGGTTATTGGGGAGTAAGGTAAATATGTCGTAGCCTAGGATTTGCATAATAATGTAAGTTAAAAAAGTGATAATAAGCGAGAGGAATCCATAAATAACACAAAGATAAATAAGAGGTCTTGTGTGTGTTTTTAAAGCACAAAATAAATGCTCAAAGGAAAGTGGTGTTTTAGTTGTTATTTGTTTGCAGCCTAACATGATACCCGCTATTGGGATTGGCAATAAAAGTCCAATAACTTGATTGATACCTGGAATGAGCAATAGAATGAACAAAAATCCAACAATGACTAGCCAGCTCTTTATTTGACCTGTGAAAAGCTTAAAAGCTTGCTGTAACCACTTAATACCTTGTTGAGCGTTAACTCTATTAATCTCAATAGGCGAGTTTATATTTTGCTCAGGCTGGTCATGGTCAGGTAAATGTTCGGACAAATCAGATCCATTCGTTTAATTTTGATAGTAAGCCATTCTAATTCTAAATAAATGTAAAGTCCAAGTTGGTTTGTTGTAGCTAGTATTTAGTAATATGAGATCTTTGTACGAGACTATAGCAAAAAAAAAACCAACTAAATGCTGATTGAGGCGTAAAATGAAGCTAATAGTTAGCTATTGGCACAATTTTACAACGAAAAGCCGTGTTATTTTTTCTTAAAGAACCTACTTTTGCTACTTGTCATACGTTTCGTGCATAGATCCCAATATCTGAACTCAAAAGTGTTTCTTGAGCTAGAAAGGGAATAAATGGTATTCTCTTAAAATCTATTAGAATTGTATGTATAGGTAGATGGTAAATCTACAACGAGTAAATTCACTGCTAGTCAATAAAGTCATTGCGTTAAATTTGGAAATAAATCTATGAACCAGCCTAAATCTCTATGTTTCAAACAATCTTTTTTCCTTAGTGTGAGTTTATTATTTTTATCCTATTTTACCTTAGCAGCTCCAAGTCAGGCAGATTTAGACAAAATATCGGCTGAGAATAAAGTGACTGCGGACTTTGCATTAGAAAAAATCATGTCTAATCCTGACTGGATGGGTGCAAGTCCTGAACGTCCTGTTTGGTCATTAAATAGCCAAACAATTTATTATAGACAAAAAGTAAAAAATCACTCCCATCGAAATACGTTTAAAATAGAATTGAGTCAGCTAAACACTAAAGAGCCGAAGGGGTTATTGGTAGAAAGTGCTGAAGCGCGTTTGAAAGCAGCAAGTGCTGGAGCGAGTCTTAACAAAAATAAAAAAATGGGCGTATTTGATTATCAAAATGATATTTACCTTATCAATTTAGAAAGTGAAAAAATAACAGCTCTAACAAAAGATTATGCGAATCAATCAAATGCGAACTTTGTTGATGCGAATACAATCAGTTACTTTGTGAAGCGGGATATTTATTTAATGAATATCAATACGGGTGTATCAACTCAACTAGCGAGTTTTAATTTATCTGAAGATCCAGATAAAAAGGTAAAGAAAAATTATTTGGTACAATCACAACTTCGTTTATTAGAGTACGTTTCCAACATACAGACTGAGACGGACTTTCAAAAACAGCGAGCAGAACAACAGCAAATTAATAAAGATATTCAGTGGTATTTGGGCGAAAAACATTCAATTAAGACCTTTAGATTATCACCCGATGCTAACTGGCTCATTTTAGGGTTAGTGGATAAAAAGCTAGATGGAACAAGTGATAATATGCCTGAATTTATAACAGAATCAGGCTATGTTAATAACCGAAAAGTTCGTTCTTTAGTGGGTACCGACGAGCCATCAGCTGAAATTTTTTATCTTGTTGATTTTGCAAAGCATATAAAAACAAAAATGGATTTATCAAAACTACCCGGCATCAATGATGATCCACTAGCCAGTTTAAGAAAAAAAGCCGCAAAAAAAATTGGTTATAAATTCGAACCTTTAAAAGGCAATAGAGCTGTTTACGCTTATGGTTGGGATGTAAATCAAGGCGTAGAGTGGAGCGCAAATAGTTCAAAAGCAGCCATTCTACTATTTTCTTATGATAATAAAGATCGATGGATTGTTTCTTTTGATACTAAAAAAATACAATTAAATACGGCTCATTGGTTATCAGATGAGGCTTGGGTTAATGATTGGACATTTAATGAATTTGGTTGGTTACCTGATAGTCAAACACTCTATTATTTATCTGAAGAGAGTGGTTATTCACACCTATATATTAAAAATGGAAAGCGAAAATCGAGGCAAGTCACCAAAGGGAAATTTGAAGTAAGTGATTTAACGGTTACTCAAAATGGTAAAAAAATATTTTACCGCGCCAATAAAAAGCACCCTGGAATTCATGAAGTGTATGTTGCAAATCTTAATGAACGCTCTAGTGATGCAATTACTAATTTAGGTGGGAAAAATGACTATGTTTTGTCACCGGATGAAAGTCATATCATCATTACCCATTCAAGTCTTACCAAAATGCCTGAGCTATTTTTACAACCTTTAAATAAGTTGACTCAAGCACCAAAACAATTAACTTATACTATGAGTCGCGAGTTTTTAAGTAAGCCATGGCAAGCGCCTGAAATAAAAGCAATTAAATCAAGTGATGTAGACCAGCCAATTTACTCTAGACTATATCATCCAATCAAGAATAAAAACGGTAGGAATTCGGATCGAAAAAGTATAAAAAGACCAGCGGTTATGTTTGTTCATGGTGCAGGGTATTTACAAAACTCTCATCAAGGTTGGTCAGGCTATTTTAGAGAGTATATGTTTCATAATTATTTAACCAGTAAAGGCTATGTAGTTTTAGATATGGATTATCGCGCGTCTAAAGGTTATGGGAGAGATTGGCGAACAGCAATCTATCAAAACATGGGAACACCTGAGTTGCAAGATTTAAAAGATGGTGCTGAATGGTTAGTTGAAAACATGAATGTTGATGTAGAAAAAATAGGTGTTTATGGTGGTTCATATGGAGGTTTTATGACTTTTATGGCCTTATTTAAGGAACCTGATTTATTTGCTGCAGGGGCAGCATTGCGGCCGGTAACAGATTGGTCTCATTATAATCATGGTTATACTTCAAATATTCTGAATACGCCACAAGTCGATCCAGATGCTTATGAAAGAAGCTCACCAATAGAGTTTGCGGCAGGTTTAAATAAACCACTATTGATTTGTCATGGTATGGTGGATGATAACGTATTTTTTAAAGATAGCGTTAGGTTAGTTCAAAAACTAATCGAATTAAAAAAGACAAAGTATTTTGAAACTGCTATTTACCCAGCTGAAGCACATGGGTTTAAACAACCTTCAAGTTGGCTAGATGAATATACAAGAATTGATTTGTTATTTGATGAATATTTATTATGAAAGAAAAAGCATTTGAAGCATTAATGGATATTATTCTTGTAGCCTGTGGCGCTACTTTCTATGCTCTTTCAAAGTATTTTGGAAATAAAAACAAAGCAACTAGTTGAAAATACGACTAAAATTTTAGTAATACTTCCTCATTTTACTCATTTTTTACTTTTGTATATTTTCTATTACACAAAAATGTTTTAGAATAAAGCTTGATTATAGTAATTCTAAAGTTTTGATTAATGAATAGTATTCAAAAATGGTTATTCGTACTTTTAGTATCTTTCGTATTACAGGCTTGTACAAAACAAGATCCAGCAATTGAGCAAGTTAATAGTTTTATTGCGACTCAAGAAATTGATAAAACGATAGGGGATTGGAAGCAAAATTTAAAAAAGCCTCCATTATTAGTTTTTTCAGAAAATAATCAATATCTTTGGAAAATGGCAACAAGTAAAGGCGATATTCTAATAGAATTGAAAGCAAAAGAATCACCAATGCATGTTTCAAGTACTATTTATCTAACTCGATTAGGTTTTTATGACAATATAGTATTTCATAGAATTATTCCTGGATTTATGGCTCAAGGCGGTGATCCACTCGGTATGGGAGCTGGTGGTCCAGGCTATGAATATAATGGTGAATTTGAGTCAAAACTGTCACATAGCAAGCCTGGTATGTTAAGTATGGCTAATAGAGGCGCTGGTACGGATGGAAGCCAATTTTTTCTTACTTTTAAAGAAAGAGCTTATCTAGATGGCCGTCATACGATATTCGGAGAAGTTATAGAGGGTTTTGAAACCTTGAAGGCTTTAGAATCTTTTGGAAGCCGTAGTGGTAAAACAAAAGAAAAGATTGAAATTTTAAAAGCCACCATAGAGGTTAGATAAAGCTTTTAGACGTAATATTTATAAACTAAATTATTAAAACTGATTTGTTTGGATATTTGTATTTAATATTTGAATTCAAAAATGGAAAAAATAAAAACTTCTTCTAAAATACCTCTACCAGTTAAACAGGGAGTTAGTCCTAGTTGTCTTTATTTGAAGAAAGGTAACTGGAAAACCGTTTTTGAATTCTTTTGTCATTCATTCCCTCATATTTCATGTGAAGAGTGTCGATTTCGATTTATACAAGGTGAAGTGCGATTTGAGGATGGCAGGATAGTCACAGAAGAAACACTCTTTATTCGTGATATAAAAATATTCTATTATCGCGAGCTACCCAATGAACTTAAAGTTCCATTTAAAGAAATAATAATTTTCGAAAATGAACGGTTTTTAATTGTAGATAAACCCCATTTTCTACCCGTTACTCCTTCTGGAGAATATCTACACGAAACATTGATTGTTAGATTAAGAAAGAAGTGTAATATTGAAGGTTTAGAGCTTTGTCATCGACTCGATCGAGAAACTGCTGGTCTAGTACTTGTTACTAAAAAACAAGAATATAGGGCTACGTACCACAAGCTTTTTTCTGAGCGTAAAATAACCAAGACATATCATGCGATTTCCAATTTACCGGAAAAAAGCATGATATTTCCAATGATTAAAAAAAGCCATATTATAAAATCTAAACCTTTTTTCCTAATGAGGGAGGAATTAAGTTACAACCAAGCTGAATTAAACTTATCTGAAAGCAAAATTGAAATTTTAAAGAGGAATGATGACGTAGCTCTTTATAAATTAACACCTAAATCAGGAAAAAAACATCAACTCAGAGTTCATATGGCATCAATTGGTTTACCAATTAAGAATGATTCTTTTTATCCTAAATTATTAGGTAAGGAGAGAGCCGGTTTTTTAAAACCATTGCAGTTACTAGCAAAATCACTTTATTTCTGTGATCCTTATAGCGGAAAGAACTATGAATTTCATAGTTCTTTTGAATTGACGTTGTAAGTGTTACATGAATTCAAGAATAATATCTTA
>CAZRPK010000057.1:0-19168 GCA_964601915.1 uncultured Kangiella sp.
TTTTATTTTCAACCGATCGAACCGCCTAAAAATGTCGTGCGATTTGCGGCGTTTTGATCAGAGCGAGAGTTACACCCGATTCTGGTGATACCGAGCCGACATTCGCCATACCGTCAGATGTAAGAATAACGCGATTATTAAATCCGGGTTGATACATTTTTTCCGCAATTTCATAGCCTTTTATTAAACCTTTTTCTGCGTTAGTGCTACCACCAGTTTGCAGGTTGTTGATGACTTTGAATATTTTTCGTTTGTTAGAAACTGGAGTTGGTTCGAGTACTAGATTGGCGTTGTCGTTATAAACCACTAGAGCAATATGGTCGTCTTTATTAAGTTGAGAGATTAAAGTCGTCATTGCATCTTTAAGTAAATTGATTATATTGGTAATTCATTGAGTTAATAAACTCTTCAATACGGATACCGTCTGGATTGGGAAGTTGATTTCGATTTAACATTGCAGATGCTAATTTGTATGATCCATTGTCGGCATCCATAGAAAAAGTGGAAACTGGATTATGGATAGTTTGAATAGTTGGGTTTACTTTGTAGCGTTTGAATATTTGATTGGATGCGTTTGGATTGTTAGCTATTCTTTTATAGAGTAAATCTTTTTCAATATTTAACAGCGTTGTAATAGGTGCTCTTAATGCTAAACCACGTTTTTTATTAGCTTCCTCTATTTCTTTTTGACGGATCTCTACAACTACAGATGTTTTTGTTTCAACCTCAGTCCTTTTAATACGGGAACCTGTAATAACAATGCTAGTTTCATCGTTTACAGGTTCGGTTGAATCTTGATCACTACTAGCACAATTTGCTAGTAGTATAACAAATACTGCAGAACCAATAATCTTCAAAGTGGTAAAATAAATTTTCATTGCTAGAATTTCCTTCTTTATTTAAGAGCAATCATTCTATCTACTAATAATGCCTGAATTGTCATGGTTGTGTCATGATTTTGTTTAATTGAAACAAAATTCCAATTGATTTTTGTTAAATATGTTGAAGCCAAGCTTTCAAGAAAATGTTTACGCCATTGATTGGTTTGAAGTTATCGAGATCTAGGTAACAAATGACTAGCTGAGTTTTCATAATATGACTATGAATGACCGCTTGTAAAAAATGAGCTACAAATAAATTTCGGTTGGGTAAATCTGTCAATATGTCGTGAAGCCATACCTTTGCCAAGACCTGAACTTGCACTGGTATTAATGTTTTTTCTCGTGCCGACTTCTCGTAATTTTTAGATTTTTGATTGAGTCGCTATCTTAGTATGAGCTATTTTGGCATCTTTACAAAAATAGTCTTTTTATCATCCAAAAAATCCATTGATATTGGCGATCTATCATTTAATCCAACTTGCCCCATCCAACGTTTCACATTAGAAAAAATATCTTGGCTACCTGAGAGATTGATAACCGAGACTTCTATACCATCGATGATAAATGTGGCAAATCTCATGGAAGAAGTGCTCGCAATTTTTGAACCTTTAGGTAAATGGCTAAAATCAGGTTGTTGATCATTATCGAATTTAAGATCTGTTAAGAAATACTGCTTGAATTTATCTGAAATAGATTCAATTCTGTTCTTACTGTCCTTAGCCTTTATAAACCAAGTCGATGTAGGCTTTTTATAAATAATTCCTAATATGGCTTGAACCGTAACACCTTCCTCAGATTTACTTGTTATCTTTGCATTCTGTTGAGTTGGAAGGTTTTTGATGGATTTATTCTGTTGAGATTCTCGCATTTGAGAAAATTTATCACCAAAAATTTTTGAAAGTTGTTGGATTTTCTGCCCACTAATAGATGTTTTTTCATTTTGCCCAAAAATTAAATAGGCTATTAGAAGCGTCGAGATAGAGATGACAATATAAAATGTTGCTTTATTCATTATTTTAGTTCGTTATAAATGCTATTGACTCATGTTAAAAGACCTTTAACTGTTTAGCAATCATATCGAACGACATCTTAAAACTATTTTTCTATTTTAAGACGCAATATTCTTTTCCCGTAGCTCAATAATTTTTTCAGAACAACGTATATCGTTAGTTATTCTGATTAACGCGTAGGTTGAAGATCGAATAATATCGGTGGCTAGCCCCATACCATGAAAAATTTTCATGCTTGAGCCACTCTTGTATTCGGCAATAATATTTACTTGGCCAAGAGCATCTGTACCCTGAGATGTTGATGCGACTTTAAAATCTTTTATTTCGATATCATAACCGCTTATTCGACTAATGCATCGACAAATTGAATTGATTGGACCATAGCCAATAGCGGCTTCGGTGACTAACTTCTCACCACAATACATAGCAACCGTTGCCGTCGAAGTATCTTTTGAACCAGATTGTACGTTTAAAGATTCTAAGGAATAGAAATTATCATCTGCATCCAAGTTGGTAAAAAAAACTAAAGCCTCTAAATCATAATCAAAAATTTGCCCTTTTTTATCGGCTAACCTTACAAAGCGTTCATATAGTTTGTCTAAGTCATAATCATTATTGTTGTAGCCTAAATCCTGTAAGCGATGATGGATGACATGACGGCCGGAGCGAGAGGTTAAATTTAATTTGTTAGTATTCAACCCGACAGTTTCTGGTGTCATTATTTCGTAGGTATTTTGACTTTTTAAAACACCATCTTGATGTATTCCTGATGAATGGCTAAATGCATTTTCACCAACAATCGCTTTATTGGATTGAATGGGCATGTTACATAAATTAGAGACTAACTGACTAGTTCTATGGATTTCTTTTGGGATTATATTAGTTTTTAAATTCAATTGATCGGCACGAGTATTTAAGATCATAACTACTTCTTCTAATGAACAATTACCAGCTCGCTCACCAATGCCATTGACGGTGCATTCTATTTGCCTTGCGCCTGCTTGAACCGCTGCAATTGAATTGGCAACGGATAAACCCAAATCATCATGGCAGTGTACAGAAATAATTGCTTGGTCTATATTGGGTACACGGTTAAAAAGTGTTTCAATAATACAGCCAAATTCCGAGGGAATGGTGTAACCCACGGTATCAGGAATATTGATGGTGGTTGCACCAGCCAAAATAGCTTGTTCGACCATTCGGCATAAATCATCAATCGGTGTTCTACCGGCATCTTCACAGGAAAATTCCACATCGTCGGTATAATTCCTGGCGCGTTTAATTGCTCTTGTTGCCATCTCGATCACTTGACCAAATTCTTTTTTTAACTTTTTTTCTATATGTATCGTAGAAGTTGCTACAAAGGTGTGAATACGAAATTGTTTGGCAACTTTTAATGCCTCAGCCACCGCATCAATATCTTTATCTATGACTCGAGCTAATCCGGCGATCCGACTATTTTTTATTTCTTTTGCGATAGATTGCACAGAGTTGAAATCACCTGGTGAAGAAACAGGGAAACCAGCTTCAATAATATCAACACCTAAGCGCTCTAGTGCGAAAGCAATTTGTAATTTTTCACGAGAGCTAAGGCTTGCTTGCAATGCTTGCTCGCCATCTCGTAAAGTGGTATCAAATATTATGACGTTATCTTTTGTATTCATAATTTTATTTCTCTAAAACTAAAAAACTAAACCAATTCACCATGGAGTTAAAAAATTAAAGTTTAATTGCCCTCTATGCTCTCTGTGGTGATTTTTTTAATGTTTTTGTATTTCATTTACAACAGCGTCAATAGATTGTCGAGTTGTTACTTTACTTGCAGGATCAAGATCACAAGTTAATATTCCGTTATCAATGACTTTAGAAACAGCATTTTCTATCGCAATAGCTTCATCAGTTAATTTTAACCATCGCAACATCATTGCAATGCTTAAAATACTCGCATAAGGATTTGCAATGCCTTGTCCAGCAATATCAGGAGCCGAACCGTGTATTGGTTCAAATAAACCATACTTTTCTCCGACCGATGATGAGGCTAGTAAACCCATGGAGCCTGATAACACACTGGCTTCATCAGATAATATATCGCCAAATAAGTTTTCAGTTAATATCACATCAAACTCAGACGGTGATTGAATTAGTTTCATCGCACAAGAGTCAACCAACTGATGACTTAATTCAACTTTAGGATAATGTTCTTCACCAACTCGAGTAACCACTTGGCGCCATAATTTTGAAGTTTCCAATACGTTGGCTTTATCAACGGAGGTTACTTTTCTTCCCCGTTGCATGGCTAGTTCAAAAGCCACTTTTGCGATTCTTTCTATTTCCATGGCCGAATATTTACATTCATCAGCGGCGAATTCATCTTTAGTATTTTGAAATTTTCTTGTTCGCTTTCCAAAATAAATACCACCGGTTAGTTCTCTTACAATGGTAAAATCTGTACCTGCTAAAATTTCGGGTTTCAAAGGTGAAGCTGATTGAAGTTTTGGAAACATAGTTAAAGGTCGCAGGTTGGCAAAGACTTCTAGTTCACTTCTTAATTTTAATAAACCTTGTTCGGGTCTAACCGCTGATTGATCCCATTTTGGCCCACCTATTGCCGCCAAGAATACGGCATCAGAGTTTTTGCATGCCTCTATTGTTTTTTCTGGTAAAGGGTTACCGCTATCATCAATGGCTACGCCACCGATTAAGTGATACGTTAAGTTAAATTCGTGACCGTATTTTCGTCCGATTGCATTCAAAACGGGTTCAACCGATTGAGAAACTTCGGGGCCAATACCATCTCCGGGTAGGCACGTAATGCTGTAATTCATAATCGTGCCTCGTAAGCATCTATTTCGTTATTGTGATTTATTAAAAAATCCAATTGATCGATACCATTGATTAAGCAATATTTTGCAAAAGGTTCTATTTGAAAAGGGATTAATTTGGTATCACAGTGAATGATTTGCTTTTCCAAATCGACTTCAATATCAAAACCATTTTTATCTAACAGATATTGATTTTCACTGGCATCAATTTGGATGGTCAACAATCCATTTTTGACTGAGTTGTTAGAAAAAATATCGGCCATCGAACTACTGATCACGACTCGAATTCCGTAATCTAATAATGCCCAAGGCGCATGCTCTCTAGATGAGCCACAGCCAAAATTATCACCGGCAACAATGACCTGTGAATCTTTTAAGTTTGAGTCGTTTAATACAAAGTTTATATTTTCAGAACCATCTTCGCCATAACGCCAATCTGAAAAAAGATGCTTTCCTAAACCCTCTTTATTGGTGATTTTTAAATGGTCAGAACCAATAATTTGATCAGTATCAATATTTTCAATATTAATGGCAGAAAGTTTAGAATTGATTTTATTGAAAGGGATCATTATGCCACCGCCTTTTGTTTCATTATTGTGCGAGGATCGATAATTTTACCAGTCACTGCAGCCGCCGCCGCAGTCAATGGACTAGCTAATAAAGTGCGTCCACCTTTGCCCTGACGACCTTCAAAATTTCGGTTACTGGTGCTAACGCAAATTTGACCTGACTGGATGATATCACCATTCATTCCTAGACACATGGAGCAACCCGGTTCTCGCCATTCGGCTCCAGCTTCAATAAAAATACTATCTAAACCTTCGGCTTCAGCCTGTTGTTTTATTAAATGAGAGCCTGGAACAATTAAACATCGAACATTTTTAGCAACACTTTTATCCTTCATTAGACTCGCTGCATCTCTAAGATCACCGATGCGTGAATTAGTGCAACTACCTATAAAAACAACGTCAACTGATTTACCAATCATTTTTTCTTCTTCAAAGAACCCCATATAATTTAGTGCTTGAGTTTCATTATTTATCGGTATTCGTTGCTCAACTTTAATGCTCATTTGCGGGTTGGTACCGTAGGTGATCATTGGAGAAATATCTTTTACATCAATGACGATATGTTTGTCAAAAGTTGCTCCCTGATCGGTCGCTAGTTCTAACCATTGTTGTTTAGCTTTATCCCAGTCTTTACCGATTGGCGAATATTCGCGACCTTCTAAATAATCAAAAGTTGTGTTGTCGGGAGCAATCATTCCTGCTCGTGCGCCAGCTTCAATCGACATATTACAAACTGTCATCCGCTCATCCATCGACATTGCAGTAATTGTTGAACCGAAATATTCAATTACATGGCCAGTTGCACCGCCAATCCCTATTTGTTGAATAATATGCAAAATCACATCTTTTGCGGTTGTGCCTCTCCCCAATTTTCCATTGATCTCAATCCCAAAGCTTTTTGCTTTACGCTGAGGTAATGCTTGAGTGGCAAATACATATCCGACTTCACTAGTTCCAATACCAAATGCTAATGCACCAAATGCACCATGCGTACTGGTGTGACTATCGCCACAGACTATGGTCTTTCCAGGTTGAGTAATACCTAATTCGGGACCTATAACATGAACGATACCTTGTTTTTTATTACCTAGTGCAAAAATAGGAACATTGAATTCTTTACAATTACTCGATAATTGTTTGACTTGCTCTTCTTCTGCTACCCCATTGAATGAAAAGTTTCCGTTTTTATCCGCTTTAGTCGTAGGTGTTGAATGATCCATAGTTGCAAAAGTTTGTTTAGGACGTTTAAGTTTTAAATTTTTATCGCGCAACATTTGAAATGCCTGTGGCGAAGTGACTTCATGGATCAAATGAGTATCAATATATAAAATGGCTGGCGTTTCAGATGTTTCTGCTTTAACCATATGTCGTTGCCAAACTTTATCAAATAATGTTTGGCTGGATTGTATATTTTTCATTATTCGATTACCAACGACAGTGACTCATAAATCCAACGGGTTCAAATTCGAAAACATTGATTATTTTCTTTTTTGAGGATTTTTTCCTATCTTCCGTTATAGATGCATTTTCTGCCTTATTGTAATCAGGCTGAGCCGAACGAAAGTAATGCGAAGATCGATGAAAGCCGTTATGGAAATCGTTCTGAGGGTGGTTTGTTTTGCTTCTTTGTGATGGCATCATGTTTTATCCTTACTTGTGTGCTGTTGAGTCATTAGTTTTTAATTTTAGGGTATTCGCTAGTACACCCATCTCTGGCTCTTTACGGAATACGCCCGACATGGATGTTGGCAGTGCAGATTTTGCAAGAGCGACAAATCTGCCTGTTCTTCCATGAACATAAAAAAACCCCGAATTGTTTAAGTTTCGGGGCTTTTAGAATTTTTATATTATTTAACAAATACGCAAAATCACCCCATTGAACTACCGAGGAGATCGAGAATCACAATCGCTGTTAAATTAATTGTTTGCATGGGCTAAATTTAGTTGTTTATTGGTTTTTAATCAAGGCTACATAACTAAATGATCTATCTACTCGATATGATAGATGTTCTATATAAAAGTATATAACCAGAAACTATACCTCTGTCTTTGATTTGAATTGACAGAAGAGCATTCTCGGTTCAAAGTTAAAGTATGAGAGTTAACAATATCATTCAAATAGCTAATACTGCTTCAATCATTAATTCGATTGAAGGTGCTACACTTGTCTCAATGACTATTAACTCTGAATCAACATCTATTAGTGCTGGCACGGGTATTAGTACTTCCTGAGCATTGGTTGATAAGAAAATTTGAAACCCGTGACTCCACAAGACTCACGGGTTTTTTTATGTCCATGGATGGTGGAAATACTAATAGAGGCTAGTAACCTCCAAAATATCAAAATGAGTAAAAAACAATGAAAGTTCTAAAATTTGGTGGTTCATCGTTAGAAACAGCTCAGAAAATACTCTCTGTTGTTTCTATTATTGAAGATCAAGTATCTAATACTGAACAAGACTCTCTTCAAGACGGCTCTCTTCAAGAAGAAGCCACTAGCTCGGTTGCGATTGTCGTTTCAGCTCCAGGGGGGGTGACCAACCAATTAGTTCGGTTAGTTGATTCACTCAGCCAAAATAATGAGACTGAGCAATTATTAGAAAATCTGCACCTTGGTCTTGTCAAGATAACTGAAGAAATTGAAGCAGCTTATTCTGGGAAAGGTGAGTCTCTACTAAGCACACAAGTTGAGAGTCAGTTTAAAAACCTTAACAAATTAATTAAGGGTGTTAAATTACTGGGGCATTGCCCTGATCAAACGCAAGCGCAAATATTAACTTTTGGTGAACGATTGAGTGTTCTTCTTCTAAAATGGATTTTCGATCAAAAGAAAACGAAGATAGCTTTAATAGAGCCTGAAAAATTTCTAGTAGCGGAAAATCAAACGGGCGATACTCTAGCTAACTTACCTCTTTCGAAAGAAAAATTTTCTGAGAATTATAAATCATTTCCATTGATATCATTAATGCCGGGTTTTGTCGGTATTTCAAGTAATGGAAATACCGTGACTTTAGGACGAAATGGGTCAGACTATTCTGCTGCAATACTGGCTGTTTGTGTCAATGCAAAAATTTGCGAAATCTGGACAGATGTTGATGGGGTTTACAATGCCGATCCACGCCTAGTGAGTGATGCCGAATTAGTTAAACAGATGACCTTTAATGAAGCAATAGAACTTTCTTACTTTGGTGCTAAAATTTTGCATCCGAAAACGATTACACCATTAAGTCTTAATAATATCCCTTGTTTAATAAAAAACTCATTAGCACCTGAACGCCCAGGTACTTTAATTTCAAAAAAAGCGAATAATGAAGTTAAAGTAAAAGCGATTGCCAGTCTGGACAATGTCGCGATGCTTAATATTTCAGGGCCTGGAATGAAAGCCAAACTTGGTCTGACTAATCGAATCTTTGCGGCACTTGATAAAGCTAACGTTCAAGTCATATTGATTAGTCAATCATCTGCAGCTTATCGAATTAGTCTATGTGTCTCTTATGAGCAAGCAAACTTAGCTGAAGAATGTTTAAAGGATGAATTTGAACTAGAGCTAGAAAATTTGCGAGTTGATCCTATTCAAGTGATGCAAAATTTGTCCGTTGTTTCATTGGTAGGCGACCAAATGCAACAGCAAAAAGGCATTGCTGCTAGATTTTTCTCTTCATTATCTCAAGCAGGTGTCAATATTATTGCGATTGCGCAGGATTCTTCTGAGCGAAGTATCTCCGCTGTCGTTAGAAGACACCGAACAGATGATGCGGTGAGTGTGTGTCATCGAAATTTATTTGTAAAACGCGCCAGTATTGATACATTTATTGTTGGCTGTGGAACGGTGGGATCAGAGCTTATAGAGCAAATCAGACGGCAACAAGACTTTCTTTTGAAAAAAAACATTGATCTTGTTGTCTATGGTATTGCGAGTAGTAAAAAACTATTACTAAGTAAAAAAGGGATTGATTTAAGTAATGATTGGAGAGATGACCTAAGCTCATCTAATGAAAGTTTTTCTGTAGAGCAGCTTAAAGCGTTTGTTGAAGATAATCACTTGTTAAATCCTGTGATTGTTGACGTTACCAGTAATCAAGATATTGCGATGCAAAGTGACCAAATCATAGCTGCTAATTTTCACTTAGTCGCGGCTAACAAAAAGGCTAACACAGCATCCTATGAGTATTACCAACATCTCAGAAAAGTAGCATTACAAAATAAACGTCGTTTCTTATATGAAACTAATGTTGGTGCTGGACTACCTGTCATTGACAATCTTCAAAGTTTATTGAGAGCAGGTGACGAGTTAGAGGTTTTTGAAGGCATATTGTCTGGTTCTCTTTCGTATATATTTGGATTGTTACACGAAGGGTTATCGCTATCCGAAGCCACTTTACAGGCGCAAGGATTAGGTTATACTGAGCCGAATCCAGCTGAGGATCTTAGTGGTCTTGATGTTGCTAGAAAAGTGCTGATTATTGCTCGGGAAGCGGGATTCAAATTAGAGCTTGATGATATTGAGTTGGAGTCTGTGGTACCTGAGGCTTTAGCCAATGAAGTTGATGCAAAAAAGTTTCTAAATCAGTTGGTTAATGTTGATGCAGAAATTGATAGAAAAGTTAAACAAGCAGAATCGGAAAATAAAGTATTGCGCTACGTTGCTAAGATAGCTGAAGGAAAGTGTAAAGTAGGGATACAAGCTGTTGATGTAAATCACCCTTTATATGCAGTAAAAAATGGTGAAAATGCTATTGCAATGCATACTCGATATTACAATCCAATCCCATTTGTGATTAGAGGATATGGCGCAGGGTCTGAAGTGACAGCTGCTGGATTATTTGCTGATTTATTAAGAACGTTGGTTTGGGATCTAGAATGATTTTAAATAACAGGATTCACTTAAAGACTGTCATTGCGAGGAAGAACGACGTGACAATTTTTAGGGACATTTATATGTTTAAGTTGATAACCACCTTCAGAATATTGCCACGCTATGCTCACAATGACAGGTTGTTTTAATACAAGGTAATAAGAACAAAATGATCACCCCATTTGACTTGAGTCAATTTAAACCTTGCGAACGACGATTAAGTATTTTTGCACCTATCTCTATTGGCAATGTTAGTGTTGGTTTTGATTCATTAGGAATGGCACTTACTCCTATTTCTAGTGGACAATATAAAAAAGATCAAAACCTGATCGGTGACATTGTTCATATTCAAGCTAGTGCTAATAATCAAGATAGCCTTTCACATCAAGGCAGTTATCAACATATTCTTCCAGATGATTTTAAAGATAATATTGTTTGGCAAGCGTTGGTAAATTTTAATAAAGCTTTTGCCTTTCGTAATGGAAAATCAGTGAAAGTAGATTTAGTCTTAGAAAAAAACATTCCTATTAGTAGTGGTTTGGGATCGAGTTCTTGCTCAATTGTAGCGGCCTTAGTTGCTTTAAATAAATTTTACTCAGAACCGTTTTCAAATGATGAACTGTTAGTCATGATGGGCGAATTGGAAGGCGTTATTACCGGAAGTCCGCACTATGATAATGTTGCTCCATGTTATTTAGGTGGTTTGCAGCTTATGTTAAGTGAAGATAGTAAAAAGGTATGTCAATCACTACCAACCTTTGAAGAATGTTATTGGGTAATTGCTTATCCTGATATTGAAGTTAGTACACGAGTGGCTAGAGAAATTCTACCAAAATCATATTCAATGCCAGATGTAGTTCGATCTTGCCAAAATATTGCTGGGTTTGTTGATGCTTGTTACAGGCAGGATAAGTCGCAAGCTTTTGCACTGTTAAATGATGTCATTGCCGAACCATATCGTTTATCTTTGTTACCAAACTTTAGTTCTGTCAAACAATCACTACTGGAAGCTAACTGTTTATCGGTTGGAATTTCTGGTTCTGGACCAACGATTTTTGCGGTGACTGATTCATTAGAGAATGCTAAGCAAGCAAAAATAATCATGTGCGAGAAGTATGCAATTGTAGCTAAATCGATTGTCGAAATTTGTGAAGTTGATCAGCTGGGCGCCAGATTGATATAATTTAGTGGTGTGTAATTTTTATTAACAACATTTAAACGAACAACGTGTATTAAAACCTGTCGATTAAAGAGAAAATGAATGAAATATTATAACCTCAAAAAGAATGAACAAATTGTTAGTTTCTCAACAGCCGTAAAAACGGGTCTAGGTGATAACCAAGGTTTATTTTTTCCTAAAGTAATTAAACCTCTCGAAGATATCGAGTCACTATTATCTATGCCGACTAAAGAAAGAAATTTTAAAATTCTTTCTAATTTTGTTAGTGAAAATTTATCGAATGAACAACTAACAAAAATACTGGATAAAACTTTTGCATTCCCATCTAAGCTTAAATCTGTCGATGAACAAAATTATTGTTTAGAACTTTTTCATGGATCTACTTTAGCATTTAAAGATTTTGGCGCAACTTTTATGGCAAATTGCTTGCAAGAATTTTCTAACGGTGAAAAGATAACAATTCTTACCGCGACTTCTGGCGATACCGGAGCTGCAGTAGCTCAAGCCTTTTATGGAATAGATAATATAGAAGTAGTCATTTTATATCCTAAAGGAAAGATAAGTGTATTACAGGAGAAAATGTTCACAACGCTTGGAGGAAATATTCGAACGCTAAGCATTAATGGTACATTTGATGATTGCCAAGCACTCGTTAAACAAAGCTTTGATGATCGAGATCTTGTTAAAGCGGTAGGACTTAATTCTGCTAACTCGATTAATATTAGCCGTTTGTTAGCTCAAGTTTGTTACTATTTTGATGCTATCGCACAACTACCAGTAAAAAAACGAAATGATATTGTTATTTCTGTACCCAGCGGCAACTTTGGAAATCTTACTGCAGGAATTATCGCGAAGCTTTTAGGCGCGCCTATCAAGCGTTTTATTGCGACTACTAATGTGAATGATACGGTTCCTAGATATTTAGTTAGTGGAAAGTGGGAGCCTAAAGAAACCATTCCAACAATATCAAATGCAATGGATGTCAGTGAGCCTAATAACTGGCCGCGTATTGAGTATATGATTGAATCAGGACAGTTTAACAAAGATGATTTATCTGGTTGCTCTGCAACTGAGAATGAAACTAGATCATCTTTAAAGGCATTGCATGTGAAAGGTTATATTAGCGAACCTCATGCGTCAGTTGCTTATTTTGGTTTAAATCAATTGTTGAAAGATGATGAAGTGGGGATCTTTTTAGGAACCGCTCATCCTGCAAAGTTTAAAGACTCTGTAGATGAAATATTAGAATTGGATTTACCTTTGCCTCCAGAGCTTGAGGTTTGTGTAAATAAACAGATTCTATCCAAAAATCTAGATGCAGACTTCAACCAGTTGAAAGAGTATCTAATCAGCTAAAGAAAATCACTTTATTTTTGATAGTAAGTTAATCAAGGAGAATAATATGTCAATTGTCTATTTAAATGGCGATTTTATGCCAATTGAAGACGCGAAAATATCCCCGCTTGATAGAGGGTTTTTGTTTGGAGACAGTATTTTCGAGTACATACCTTATTTTAAAGATCGACCGGTTGGATTTGATTTACATATTCAACGAATGCTTGAAGGACTTTCCAAAATTCAAATTAAAATTGAGCCGACCGATTGGCGCGGCATTCTTGATCAAATCATTTCTAAAAATGAAGGTGATGAATTAGCGGTTTATATACAGGTTAGCCGTGGAGCAGATAAAAAACGAGCACATCAGTTTCCAACCAATGTAAGTCCCACTGTTTTTATAATGACTCAGCCAATAGCTAAAGAAACTGCGCCAAATATTGATACAGCAAAAACTTACTCTGTTTTGACTTCGTTAGATAAGCGCTGGAAGCACTGTGATATTAAGTCAACGTCTCTTTTAGGGAACGTTCTCCATTTTCAGAGTGGGTATGAAAATAAAAAAGATGAAAATTTGCTATTTAATGGCGAGGGATATTTAACCGAATGTAGTGCGTGCAACGTGTTTGTTATTAAAGGAAATAAAATTGCTACACCCATATTAGATAAACAAATACTACCTGGCGTTACTAGACGTTTAGTCATCAATGCCATTTATTCTAGCGATGAATATTCTATTGAAGAAAGAAATGTTAGTTTAGAAGAAGCTAAATCTGCAGATGAAATTTGGATCACTAGTTCCTCAAAGCAAATAGCGCCGGTTATTGAATTAGATGGTGAGGCTGTTGGGTATGGAAAGGTTGGTCCTGCTTGGGAGGTTTGCTCTAAATTGTTTGATAAGATTAAATATCTGTAGATGAAGAAACTATTTTCAACAAAAAGAGATGTGTGGCAGTATCTCTTCTTTTTCTTCTCATTGCTATTTACCGTAGCTACAAGCTATGAACCTTATCAATTGAGTTGGTTGTTAAAAGTGTTGCCAACGCTTTTACTAATTTATGTTGCAATTGAAAACCTTGAATGGAAGTCCTCGAAACTGTTTATCATAGGTTTAGCATTTTCGATGGTAGGTGATTTCACTTTTGGTTTTTTTGGATCATCAGGTTTTATTTTTGGTTTAGGTTCATTCTTTATAGCGCATATATTTTATTTGTTTTATTTTGGTCGATGGCAGTGGAATACTGCGAAAGCAGGTTTAGCTGTGGTCGTATTGGCTGGTGGTAGTTACGTTATGAGCCATTTATTACCCAATTTAGGTGTGCTGTTTTATCCTGTTATTGGATATATGTTTATACTTATTTTTATGGCTTTTGCGAGTTTCTTTTCTATTAAATCTAATATTTGGTATGTTTTAGGTGGCATTAGTTTTGTGATCTCGGATTCGATTTTAGGGGTTAATAAGTTTTATATTCAGTTTGATGCATCGCATATTTTAATTATGGTGAGTTATTATTTTGCTCAGTATTCTCTTTTAAAAGGCTGTTTAAAAAATTATAATGAATAATATTATCATTAGAAAAGCAATATTAGAAGATCTGGAGACTCTATTAAATTTTGAACAAGGCATCATAGAATACGAACGTTCTATGGTTCCTGACATGATGACAGAGCATTTTAATTATTATGACTTAAAGAAACTAATTGAAAGTGACGAGAGTGAAGTATTGGTTGCTGAAGTTGATGGTAAGTTAGCCGCTTCTGGTTATGCAAAATTAAAAAAATCTCTAAACTACCTCGCCCATGAATTTCATTCTTTTCTTGGTTTTATGTTTGTATCTCCTGATTTTAGAGGAAAAGGGATCAATGGAAAAATCATCGATCAACTAACCACTTGGAGTAAAGAAAAAGGCGCGACGGTTTTAAATTTAACGGTATTTTCACAAAATAAATCAGGTATAAGAGCCTATGAAAAAATAGGATTTGATAAAAGTGTGATTGAAATGCGGAAAGATATTAAAATATAAACCTAATTACCTTTCATTAGAAATATTCGATTTTTGACTATTTTTCCATTTATATCAAATTCATACATTCCTTTATCTTTAAATCCTAAATGAAGATAAAAGTTTACTGATTCATTTTTATCCCAAGTATAAAGCCAACAGTCTTTACCATATTTTTTAAAGGATTCTAAAATTAAGCTTTTACCAATAGATTGTTTTCTAAATTCTTTGTGGATATAAAGTTTATCAATTTCGTAATGACCAGATGTTAATTTCAATTCAGGTTGGAAATTTAAAAGTATATATCCTCTTAAATTCCCTTCTTGTTCATAAATAAATATTTTCTGGTTGGTATCAATTAGCAATTTTTCAAAGTTTGTGACAGAAAACTTGTTTAAAACAAATTGAGAGTTTTCAGAAGAAATACCTGCTTTACTATAAGTTTCGAGTCAGACCAAAATCGATAATGCCGATAGACTTCTGGAATCAGATTGTATCGCTGTTCTAATCATTAGAAGAAGTGAACTTTATCAAACTATTTACTCACTTGCCTAATTCGCTCTGCAGGCACAAATAATTGCTCTAATAAATATTTCTTAAATGACTCATGATAAGGTTGGTCATTTGCTGCATGTTTCATACACAGCAGCCAGGCATCTCTTTCTGCGCTAGCAACAGATAAGTGTTTATGAATCATCGGAATGCTAATAGAGCCATACTTTTCTGAATAGAGCCTCGGACCACCTAACCAACCGGAAAGAAAACAGGCAAGTTTATCGATAGAAACGGTTAGATCCGTTGGGTGCATTGCTCGAATTATTTTTGCCTCATCTAGGCAATCCATGTAGGTATAAAATGAGTCAACCAGTTTTCTAATGCCATCAATTTTTCCAGCAGCAGTATAGGATGCATCTTGTTTTCCAAATTCAATTGGTTGTGATTTATCATTCATTGAAGTGTTTCTAGAGGTTGATTTTACTAGTTAAATTTTAGGCGCTAAATTTTTCTGCCAGTGCGCGTTGAACCGCTTTAGGTACAAACTGAGAAACATCACCGTTAAGCATAGCAATTTCCCTTACCAATGTTGAAGAGATAAATGAAAACTGCTCAGCAGGTGTTAAAAATAGACTTTCTAAATTAGGTGATAGTCTACGGTTCATATTGGCGAGTTGAAATTCGTACTCGAAATCAGAGACAGCTCTTAGACCTCGTAATAAGGCATCGGCATTATGTTCTTTCGCAAAATCAACCAGTAATCCTTTAAAGCCGATCACTTCAATATTTTTCATAGGGCCGACAACCTCTTCAACTATCGACACACGTTTATCGACATCAAAAAGAGGGCTTTTACCTTCGCTCATAGCTACGGCTACAATGATTTTATCAAAAAGTCTTCCTGCTCTTTCTATAAGATCGACATGACCATTGGTAATTGGATCAAATGTGCCGGGGTAAATAACAATTTTTGGCATTATGAAATATCTCTTAAATTAATCGTTTTAAGGTCTGTTAAATGATGGTTATTGTTTTAAATAATCTAATGCCATATTACTTAATGTTTCGACACCCAATTTTAAACCGCTTTCGTCAATATAAAATTCTGGTGTATGGTGAGAAGGAGCGTCCTTAATCGAAACATCTTTAGACTTTCCACCCAAAAAGAAGTAGAACCCTGGAACTTCTTGTGCAAAGAATGCAAAATCTTCAGCGCCAGTTACTGCATCTATCAAATTAACATTATTTTCACCAGCAAGTCTTTCCATGGTTGGTAGCATTTGTTCGACCAGCTTGGGCGTATTATAAGTAACGGGATAAGAACTAGCGACAGGAATAGTGACTTCAACTTTCGCATCCATACTAGCCGCAACATGAGTTGCAATCTTGCGTATTTTCGCATGTAAGTCTTTACGCATTTGAGTGTCTAGTGATCGAATGGTTCCAATCATTTCAACTTCTGATGGTATAATATTAGAGCGCACGCCACCATGAATACTGCCTATGGTTACAACCGCTGCTTGTTTAGTTAAAGGCATTTGTCGTGAGACTATCGTCTGCAAACTATTGATGATTTGTGCGGAAATGACAATAGGATCAATTCCATTCCATGGCGTAGAACCATGTACTTGCTTTCCAAAAACGCGAATTCTAAAGTCATCAACACTCGCCATAATTCCGCCTGGACGATAGCCGATGGTTCCAACAGGTGTTTTAGAACTAATATGTAAGCCAAATATCGCATCAACATCGGGTGATTTTAAAACCCCCTGTTTAACCATCATTTCAGCACCACCTTCTTCACCTTCTGGAACGCCTTCTTCAGCGGGTTGGAATATGAACTTTACCGTTCCTGGTATTTTATCTTTAACTTTGCTCAATACTTCGGCGACACCCATTAATATTGCAATGTGAGTATCGTGTCCGCAGGCATGCATTACACCAACATTTTGACCGGCATAGGTTGACTTAACCTTTGATGCAAAGGGTAAATTAGAGGTTTCAATAACAGGTAGTCCATCGATATCAGCTCTTAAAGCGATAACTTTTCCGGGTAATCCGCCTTTAAGCACGGCTACAACACCAGTGTGGGCGATACCTGTTTGAACTTGCATACCTAAACTACGTAAATGTTTAGCAATCGTTTTAGCCGTATTAAATTCTCTATTAGAAAGCTCTGGGTGTTGATGAAAATGACGCCTCCACTCTATTACTTTAGATTCAACCTTATTAATTAAAGGTTGCAAGTTGTTATTCGCTTGCAATGGTTGAAACAGAGCAGTGGAAGCTAGAAATACGAGGCTAAGTTTGCTACATGTTGAAATTTTCATCTAAACAGTGTCCAATTAGGCGATAATTCTCTGAGCATACTGCTTTTAAGGTTAAAATAAAACTAAAATGACTGAAAAACAACGTAAATTAATCTGTCAAAGTAGCCGATTAGCTCTTTACTCATTGTCTGTAGAGGATGCCGATGCTGTTTACCGTTATCGTATTCACCCCGAAGTGGCTCTTTATCAAACTTGGACGCTTAATTCACCACGAGATGTAACCGACTACGCTAATGAAATGGCAAAACGAAAGCCATTTACATTTGGTGAGGTTGAACAAATTGTTTTGATGTCTTTAGATACAAAAGAAGTCATTGGTGATTTAGCGGTGACGATTGATACAGATACAAATCAAACCGCAGAATTAGGTGTGGCAATCAATCCCTGTTTTCAAAAACAAGGCTATGGTTTTGAAGCGCTTAAAACGCTTTGTGAATTTTTATTTAATGAAATGAATTTACATCGCATCCATGTTGCTATCGATCCGAGAAATAATGCCTCTTTAAATTTATTTGAAAAGTTAACTTTTAGAACAGAAGGTCATTTAATTGAAAGCTATTTTCATAATGGTGAATGGACTGATGACGTTTTGATGGGGGTTTTGAAGAGGGAATGGATGTGCTAATATTTCCGAATTAAAATAATTGATTTTAAACGAAAGAGTGTTTATTGAAATAACTATTGACAAAATAGAGTTAAATTATTACTATTTCATAAAATTAAGAATGGATTTAGTGATTTTTTAAAAGGATTTAGTATAAAATGCCAAACCTCAAACCTCAAACCTCAAACCTCAAACCTCAAACCTCAAACCTCAAACCTCACGATTTACCTATAAGTTTTTATGGTAGTGGAATTTTAACGCCAACAACTTTAACGATAATTACGACATATACATGCAATGCAGCTTGTAAAGAGTGCTGCTTCGAATGTAGTCCAAAAGTTAAAGCTCGTTTATCTTATGAAGAAATTCGTAATTCAATTTTAAATGCTTATAGAAGTTTTGGAAAATTGAAATTGGTAGTTTTTACTGGCGGCGAATGCTTTCTATTGAAAGATGAGCTGTATAAAGCTATCGCATTTGCTAATAGCTTAGGTTTGATAACACGTTGCGTTACAAATGCATTTTGGGGAAGAACAAAAAAGCTCGCCGACGAAAGTGTTGCAAAATTAATAAAAGCGGGCATAAGTGAAATTAACATAAGTACAGGTGTAGATCATCAAAAGTGGGTGACAGCTAAATCCGTAAAAAGAGCAGCGTTGACGTTGATAAATTCTAAAATAATAACTTTGATAACAGTGGAAAAAGATACTGAAGATAGCAATTGTCTAAATTCCTTCATTAATGATTCAATTTTTAGAAAAGCACTTAATGAAAATTATCAACTGTTTAAGATTCAAAGTAATTCTTGGATGCCATTTCACGCAGATGCTGAAACCCGTGGAGATCAAAGTAAGCATGTTAATTTAAAAAATGGTTGTGGGCAATTGTTCAATAATACAGTTGTAACTCCACATAATGAATTATCTGCGTGTTGTGGTTTAACTTTGGAACATATACCTGAAATGAAATTAGGAAAGTTAAAGAATGAGAATTTATCAGATACGTATTTTTCCCAATTTTCAGATTTTTTAAAAATATGGATCTCGGTAGATGGACCTCTAAATATCATTGAGAAAGTGATGGG
>CAZRPK010000058.1:0-17712 GCA_964601915.1 uncultured Kangiella sp.
AGCGTTTTTGTTCTCGTTCCTGCATCTGTCTGAACTCATGAATGCGCTTGGCAAGCAATGTACGTTCGCCTTGCTGTTTGTCTCGCACCTGTGTGAACTCGCCTTGAAGTATGGAACGTGATCCTCCATGGCGAAAAACCATCCCTTCCCGTACCTCTTTTTGTTTCTGTATTAGGGTGGCAGTTTCTTTTTGGTTAATCAAGCGTACTCCTCACTTTCCGCACCAAATTCTACCCACTCAATAATTAATTTTGCCTTTTATGGACAGAAATTCCCACATATTTCAGAAAACATAGCCTTTTAGTAAAAAAAACTCCACTTTCAAAATAAGCACATGCTCAAAGTGTCAACAACGCATGAAAACTGAGCCACTCCATCAATTGAAAAGTGAGCCACTTTGTTTATTTAATTTGGCTAATTAAGCCCGCTTGTTTCTTTTCTCTTAACCGATAGCTGTCTCCTTTAATTTGAATGATGTGTGAGTGATGTAAGATACGATCCAGCAGTCTGGATGTACTTTTATTAAAACTTTTGGTACATCTGTGGTTCTGGGTTCAATAGAAAAATTAATGGCTGTATCTCCATATTGTATTGAACCATTCCTTTGCGTCACTAAATTACTCATGAGTTGTTCAATCCTACGCGTACAATCTGCACTATACGTTCGATCATTGCCTTAGCCTGATCCATCCCAGAGCTTACCTTTTTACACTCACCAAAGATCATAGGAAGAAGTTTTTTCCTGATTTCAGATTCAATATTTTGAGGATTGATTGAGTGTTCTGCTATCGCATTGGTAATGATTTCATCGACTCTAAAAGAAAGCCCTACCCAACGATCAGATAACTCCTCATCTATAGAGGGTAAGTTCTCGCCAACGTATATTTTTAAAACACCGTAATAAGCTTGGGCATGTTTATTGTCTGCAAACTTATCGGGCAAATCATCAACTTCACGTTTCTCAACCTTTTCTTCAAACTCCTTGAAAAGCATGTACTGCTTTAACGGGTGATCGAATAACGTTTCAGCTTCCTCTATTACCTGTTTAAGCAGCTTAGAGAAAACTTCTTGCGCATAGGGATCATCACGCAAGCTTTGTTCTATCATGCGAGTAATACGTGTTTTGATTATGTCCGTTTCATTTCGAGTTTTATCTTCTGACCAATCATTGGGGTCAGTTTTTTCACCCATTTTTCCAACTTCATAAACACCGTCTGGTTCTTTAATTTCAACACCAACAACATGTTTATCCATAAGCTTTTTAACTTGCTCAGAATACTCATCATAATCAACCGTTTCTCCAGCATCAGCTTTGGCAAGCTGGCGCAAAGATGTATATTGCTTGACGGTTTCCTTGTAGTGTTTACGGTCTTGCTCAGTAAAGCTTTTATCCTCATAAAAACTAGCTGATTGCAGAGCCACTTTTAAACAATTGGCGAACCCACTTAGCCGATCATAAAAGTCTTCGCGTACTTTCAAATTAACATCAACCATTTCGCCACTGAGTTCCTGAAGTTTTGGAACAATGACCTGACGGAGCTGTTCAATATCACCTTTGTTTTTAACGTGTTTGAATATTTCCAATAGGTTTTTGTATAAGAGTGGGAGCTTTTTATACTCAGCGCTCATTTGCTGGTAAAGGCCTTCAAGGTCACTAATATCAAAGCCACCTTGAGTACGGTTCGCCAAATCCTGATATTTGGCTATTGTGGTATCCAGCTCTGCCAAAATACCCCGATAATCAATGAGTAACCCAAATTTCTTTTTCTCATGCAAACGATTAACCCGCGCAATAGCTTGGATTAAATTGTGTTCTTTAAGCGGTTTATCAATATAAAGAACTGTGTTTCTAGGCTCATCAAATCCAGTGAGTAATTTATCAACGACAATTAGTATTTTAAGATCATCATCATCCTCAAATCTCTTAACAATATCCTTGGTGTAGCTCTTCTCATCTTGTGAACCTACATTGTCTTTCCACCATTTTCCTACTTCGGGAATACTGGCTTCATCAACATCAGTATTGCCTTCTCTGGTATCAGGTGCAGACATTACAACGGCAGATTCAAACAAACCAAGCTCATCCATAAACTGCTTATATTTAATGGCAGATAATTTACTATCGCAAGCAATCTGCCCCTTTAGCCCATCATCAATATTCTTCACAAAATGATTAGCAATATCATAAGCAATCAAACGAATACGATCTTCGGATTGATAAAGGTGGCCTTTTTTAGCAAATTTCTTTTTCAGATCTGTCTTCTGCTCTTCCGTTAAGCCTTCTGTAATCCGATCAAACCAGCTATCAATTGCGCGTTCATTCACGTCAAGATCAGGAATGCGCTCTTCATAAAGTAACGGGGTAACGGCCTTATCTTCAACAGCTCTTTGCATTGTGTAGGCATGAACAATCGGGCCAAATTTATTTTCTGTTTTATCATCTTTTAGAAGCGGTGTTCCGGTAAAAGCAATAAAGGCAGCATTAGGCAGCGCATTACGCATACGAATAAAATTTTCACCACCTTGGGAACGATGCCCCTCATCAATGAGAACAATAATGTCAGAACTTGGGTTATGGCACTCTGGCATTTTGGCGGCAACAGCGAACTTGTTAATGATAGAAAATATTATTCGCTCATTTCCCTTTGATATTTGTTCAGCCAACCTTCTTCCCGATGTTGCAATAGCTGCTGCTTTATCCTTCTTGCTGGCAAGTTCTCCACCTGTACTAAAGGTTGCGCTTAACTGACTTTCTAGATCAACACGGTCAGTCACTACCACAATACGGCATTGCTTCAAGGCACTATGCAAAATTAATGCTTTTGACAAAAATACCATTGTGAAAGATTTCCCTGAGCC
Source organism: uncultured Kangiella sp. (assembly GCA_964601915.1). Classification (GTDB taxonomy): domain Bacteria; phylum Pseudomonadota; class Gammaproteobacteria; order Enterobacterales; family Kangiellaceae. Next base: position 2,860 of record CAZRPK010000058.1, read on the forward strand.
AGTGGTATGCCAGATAACCCCACCTTGCCTTGCACCCTTTTTATCTTTTGTATCTATTCGCTCGATTAAGCGCTTAATGCCAAATACTTGCTGATAACGTGCTGCTACTTTTCCAATTTTCTTATCAAACAAGACAAAGTATCTTGCCATTTCAATCAGGCGTGAAGGAGACAAAAGGCTTATGATAAGTTTGTCTTGTTCAGTGACAGCAAGCTCACCACCTGCTATCAAATTTTCGTACCATTCACGATCCTGCTTTGGTCGATGTGAAAACAGGCGGTCTTTTGCTTCAGAACTCAATGCCTTATTTTTTAGGCTATAAAATTCTCCCTCGGAAATATCTTCTTCCCGCCATGGTGCCCAAAACTTAAACGGCGTGCCTTGTGTTCCATAACGGCCATCAGCCCCATTGATTGAAAAAAGAAGCTGGGAATAGGCAAATAAATGAGGAATTTCATCATTGCGTTGATTGCGAATATTCTGCGATATACCTTCGTCAATAGTTGGGCCTTTCTTAGAATGCCCATCAGGTCGTTTTGCCTCAATCACAACAAACGGGAGTCCATTAACAAAACAGACTATATCTGGTCTGCGCCCAATACCATATGAAGAACCCACTTCGCCTGTTCTTAGAACACTAAGCTCTTCTGTGAAGAGGAAGCTATTATTCTCAACATTATCCCAATCTACAATCTGGATAGTCGGATTGACCTTTTTACCGTCAATAAATTCTCTAACCGATATACCATAAAGCAAATGGTTGTATATTCTCTCATTGGCAACGCCCAAACCTTCATTTAAAGCTGGCGAACAAAGCTCTGCAATAACGTTATCAATTGCATTTTCTGAAAATTTTCTTTCTTTGCCAGCAAAGGTAAAACGGCGTTTGCGTAGCTGTTCTCTCAATACCTCACGCAAGACTACTTCACTGGTTTTGCCATTACGCGCCGATAACGCTTGCTCAGGTGATAAGAAAGTCCAGCCAAGATTATGAAGTAGCGTTAATGCGGGAATTTTCGCGCTGTATTCTTCTTGAAATTTTGGGAGCGTTATCGGCATGTCAATGGCTCCTTTCTAGATAATGGAGCCATAAAAAACCGCCAAGGTTGCGCGTTACTCGGTTGAGCACTAAGCGTGGCGGTTATGTTGCAAATAGTATAACGGTAAAGAATTCTACTAATCAAGAAGTAGACAGAAACCCTAGAGAGAGGTACTTTGGGAATACTTGAGCCTATTAAATACATCTTAAACTGCAACCTCTTCTTTACTTCACTCATTCCCCACCCTCCAAAGATTCTGGATTTTTAAGTGCTTTTTTGTCTGCGGATACCAAACGGCGCTCTACTTTTTTAACATCTTCCGCTCGAGGCAAGCTTTCAGGGCGAATGCCTCGACTAATTAAGGTATCACGTACGGCTTTATTGTTGGTGACATGTTCTCTCGATATTTGCGGTTCGCTACCCATGCGGTGTTCACGGGCATTGTGAATAGTGATTTCGGTGGCAAAGTCTTTTGCTTTTAAAATAATAGTGGGCACAAAATCAGCTAGTGGGCGGTTATTGGGGACTTTCCATTGTGCTTTCATGGCTTGCGTATTTTTACCAAATAGGGCTTGATCGCCTTTGCTGCGAATCATGGCAAAATTTTGATTACCACCTGTTTGATCATAGATAACATCGGATAACTCTTTTTCGGTTGCTGACAATTTTTTACGTGCTGTTACGCGCTCTGCCTCTAGCAAACGCTGTTCAATCAACTCTGCTTTACGGGTTTGTAGGGCAAAGTAGGTTTGGGCAAAGGCAATGGCTTGTTTGGCAGGGTCACCATTTTGGGCAATAAGGTAACAAGCATAACGGGTTAGCATAATATCGCTGATTTCCCGTTGGCTACCTGAGCCAAGTTCGACCATTTTCCCGACGTCAGCAAAATGGTCTGGAATGCTGCGTTCAGACAATTCACAAGCAGTTTTCGCTTTGGAAATGACATTCAGGAAATTGTCCCACTTGGTATAACCGAGTAAATGCTGTACATCTCGCGCTAACCAGTATTCAATGCCATTTTCGGTCTCCTGAGCATGGCCTTCAAAAGATTCGGTCATTTGTTGGATCAACTCATTGTTCATGCTACTTCTCCCTGTAAATCTTCCCTATCAATTTTTACGCGGCGTTTACCAGTGAGGAGTTGTTGCATGAGTGATTTTTTTTGTTGCTGGCTGTTGGTGATCCGCTTTTCCGTAACCTCAATCGCTCGATCCCATGTTGATAAAATTTTGGCTATTTTCTTTTGTTCGGGAATAGGTGGAACCCTAACAATGATTTCGCCACAATCTGGCACTCTCATATGAGCAACAGTTCTACCATTGCTAAAATCCTCAATTTGTTTCTGACAGAACACTGTCTGTAAAGAATAGAATAAAAACAAGTTGCTACTAAAAGCAGGATCAGAGCGATACATCATGGTTCGTTGCCCAAGAAATAATTGAGCATCACTTTCTAATATGCCTACCTCACCAACAGGGGCTTCACGTGTAAATATCAAATCACCTTTTCGTGGAGACCCTCGACGAATCCATTTTCTATAAGTTTCTTCCTCAACATAACGTACATTATCAGCATCAACTTTGCCGTTCCTCACATTAGTTGTGCGTATCATTTTATACGGCGTCTCATAGTCAACAACGGGAGCAGTCTTATTTACGCAGTCAATAATAATCTCGCACAAACTCTTAATTGGTGCATGCATCCACCCATCAGGAACCATACCCGACCTACTCATCAGCCTCCTCCTTATCTTTCTGTGCTTTTAGAAAGGCTTTAGTTTTTTTGTCAAAATCGGATTCAATTTTCTGGATTTTGTTGAACTTCTCATATTCTGATATGGCTTTCTGTTCTGCCTGTTTACGTGAAATTTTTCCATATCCCTCTAATATTTTATACTCATTAAACTCCAGAAATTTATTCACACTCTCTGCAAAACTTTCCATGGTAAAGCTGGTTCGACGCTCTACAATACCTTCGATATAGTCGAAAAAGCTGGAGACTGCTCTTTCCAGCTTTTTGATATCCTCTTCTTGCAGATAGTTTTTTCCAATGGTTGTATACGATTTGAGGACGCGGCCATCAGGGGAGTTTTTATAGGATTTAATGCCCATCAGGGGTTTACTGGCATCAGCGTGGTTATAGATGATTTCTGAGGCTGTTTGCCCTGTTATGGCGTAGTGAAATTTATCCTGCACATGGGCGTAAAATTGTCGTGTTGTTTCTGATTTTGGGTCATAGTCGATGCTGCATTCGGCAAAAATATCGGTAATTTGTTGGTAAATACGTCGTTCACTGGCACGGATAGAGCGGATACGCTCTAACAGCTCTTTGAAATAGTCCTTGCCAAAATAGCGTCCGTTTTTCAGACGCTCATCATCCATAGCAAAGCCCTTGATGATGTATTCTTTAATCAGCTTCGTTGCCCAGATACGGAACTGGGTGGCCTGTGCTGAGTTGACGCGGTAGCCAACTGAGATAACGGCATCGAGATTGTAGTATTTAATTTGGTAATTTTTTCCATCTTCGGCAGTTGTTTCCAAAATGGAAATAACTGAATTTTCCTCTAGCTCATTGGATTCAAAGATGTTTTTTAGATGCTTTGAGACAGCAGGCACGCCAACATTAAACAGCTCTGCCATACGCTTTTGCGTGAGCCACAGGGTCTCATTGTTGAGCAAAACCTCAACTTTAACCTCACTGTTGGGAGCGGTGTAGAGCAGAAAATCCGTCACTTCATCTTGTATGCTTAATGGAGGGTAGCTGTTTTTAGTGCCACCTTTACTCATAACCAAGCTCCTTGAGATAACCATCCATCTCGGTTTCCAAATCTGCTAATTGTGCTTTTAATTCTTCACGCTCCTTACGCACCTTAACGAGGTCAATTTCTTCTTCTTCAAAGGTATCCACATAACGTGGAATATTGAGATTAAAGTCATTTTCCTCAATCTCTTCAAAGGTCGCCAGATACGCGTATTTATCCACGGTTACACGCGCCTTATAGGTAGCAATAATTTTTTCTATATTCGCTGGTGTAAGAATATTTTGATTTTTACCAGACTTAAATTCACGGCTTGCATCAATGAACAGAACCTTGTTATCCGCTTTATTTTTTTTAAATATCAAAATCGCCGCTGGAATCCCCGTGCCGTAAAAAAGCTTTTCAGGAAGCCCTATCACCGTATCCAGCAAGTTTTCTTCAATCAATTTCTTGCGAATTTTCCCTTCTGAACTCCCACGAAACAAAACACCATGAGGAACAACCACGCCCATGCGTCCCCCCAGTTTTGATGAAGAGGCAGGTTTCATGGTTTCGATCATATGTGAGATAAAGGCGTAGTCACCTTTGGTCTTTGGCGGTATACCACGGCGGAAACGTCCAAAAAGATCATGATCAGCTTCGTCATGCCCCCACTTATCAAGACTGAACGGAGGATTAGCGGTCACAATATCAAAGTGCATCAAACCACCATTCTTATCCAATAACTTTGGATTGCGAATAGTATCGCCCCACTCAATTTTGTGGTTATCTTCTCCATGTAGAAACATGTTCATTTTTGCCAGCGACCAAGTAGAGCCGATAGCTTCCTGTCCGTAGAGTGCGTATTTTTTGCTATTAAAACGCTCTTTAATTTTACGTCCACATTTCATGAGCAATGAGCCTGAACCACAAGCCGGATCAGAAATTGTGTCGCCTTCTTGTGGATCTAATAGTTCAGCAATCAGATCGGATACTTCGGGCGGGGTATAAAACTCTCCTGCTTTTTGCCCACCACCTGCCGCAAAGTGCTTGATGAGATATTCATAGGCATTACCGATAACATCAAGTGAACCAACACGACTAGGGCGTAGGTTTAATTCATTTTTTGCAAAATCTTCTAGCAAGTGGCGGAGAATAGTATTTTTTTGTTTTTCTTCACCCAGCTTGTCCGTGTTAAAGCTTATACCTTGGAACACTGATTTTGATGCATCACGGAGTTTTGTACCGTTGGATTCTTCCAATGCATGAAGAGCTTGATCTATACGCTCGCCATTGCCCTGTTCGTGACGCTTTTCATATAGGGTATAAAAGCTTGAGCCTTCTGGTAGAACAAAACGCTCATTTTTCATCATCTCTTCAATCAGCTCTGGTTCATCCCCGTGCTCTTCTTTATATTTATCATAATGGTCTTGCCATACATCTGATATATATTTCAGGAACAACATGGTCAAGATGAAATCTTTATAGGTATCGGCACTGACTGTGCCACGGAAAGTATCACAAGCCCCCCATAGGGCTTTGTTTATCGCGTCCTGATTTACTTCTGAGCTTATAGGTGTGTTCATATTTTATTTTCCTTCGACTATAAAGTTTTACCAGACAAAACAGAGCTGGCTATAGAATTCATTAATTTATCCGCATTTCTGGTTAATTCAGCACAAATATTCTTTTCTGCCTTCAATGTTTTATACAGCCCTAAAACCTGTTTTTGTGTCTGTAACGGAGGTATAGAAATTTCAGTATTTTCCAGTATTGAACGTCTAACGCTTTTCGTTACCGATCCCTCTGCTGACCGTTCAAAATAATTTTGCAGGTGCTTTTGATTAAGTTGCCAAACCAAGAACTCTGGCAATAGTGATTCTTCTGTCACACGGAGAATATAGAAATGAGGAGAACTCACGACCTTCCCTGTAACCTGATCCATCAGAACGGCATAATTACGTGCACCTCTAGCCGCAAAAAGAATATCTCCCTCTATCAGCCAATCAGGCTGTTTCTTGCCCAGCAACTCCGTCTCAATGACAGTTCCCCAGCAAACACCACGCTCAACAGAAACATCTTTCATCTGCACAGCACTAATACCACTACCCATTTTTTCCAGTAGTTTTCCTCGAAATGGGTGCCCCGAGGTGATTGTCGTGAGTTCTGCAAGCCTCAATTAATTATTCCTTCATTAGCTATGATGCACAAATATTGAATCAAAGAGCTTGCCTTGTCAACTATTATTTTGCTTCATTGCCATTAATGCATTTATTTTGACATTTAAAATACTCACCAACTCCTGCTCCCCATCGTCTATTCATTCAGGCTTACGCTCACGAGTACGCGTAGCGCGTTTCGAGGATCGTGATCTAGTACGGTCAGATACTGTCTTAAAAATCAAGCTAACTGATTGTTTTTCGCATAAAACAATCAGTTAGCTTTTATGGACTTCTAACTCTTAAACCGTTACTTGATAATTTTCATCGTATTCTTTTTCAGACTTTAAAACGCCATAAGATAACATGCCTCTGCATTTAACTCAGAATTGCGTTATACTACTTATATAAGTAGCCATAAAGAGGGTTGAATGTAGCAATTCGCGGTGAGAATAATTTCTTTTAATAATCAATGGGTTAAAATAATATTTCTGGAATGTTTTCGCACTATTTTTTATATGTAATTCTTATTAATCAATATGTTACGAGCGTTTTTACCAAGGACTGCTGATAGCCTATATACTTTTCATGGTGTTTCTGGAAAATACTTGCAAGAATACCTGGATGAGTTCTGTTATCGCTTTAATCGACGGTTTTTTGAAAAAGAAATTCCTAACCGTTTGTTAAACTTAGCGATTATTCATTCACCTTTACAATCGTTATGAGTTAAAGGCAGAGGCATGTAGATTAATAATTCTAGCCATGATTTTCATTGAAAACGATCCCTTCTAAACTATTTACACATAATATTTTTAGCGTATACTTGCGCCCCAATAGACACTGGTCTATACGTTATTAAACAATTTGAGTTGCAACTTATCTGTCGTTTTTAATATTGATGGTTATTTGGCTAAATTAACCTTCCGCTTTTCTCACTGAAATTGCAGGAATACTTTTGTCGAGGGCAAAAATATGCAAGCACTATTAACCATAGCCGTACGTGCGGCCAGAAAAGCTGGTGATTTTGTTCTTCGAGAGTCAAATCATATTAAAACAATTGATAGTAAATCAGCTCATGATTACGTGACTAATGTAGATACTGCCGCTGAGCAGTTGATCATAGATACTATTTCAAATTCCTACCCAACTCATAGCTATCTTGGTGAAGAGTCAGGACAGACTGGTGATGATGATTATCAATGGGTGATTGACCCAATTGATGGAACCACTAATTTTATCCGTAAAATCCCTCATTGGGCAATATCCATTGCGTGTAAACACAAAGGTAAAACTCAAGTCGGTGTGGTTTATGACCCTAGTAAAGAAGAACTATTTACCGCCGTCAGAGGTCGTGGCGCTCAGTTAGATGGTAAAAAAATGCGTGTTAGTAATACCAAAGGATTAGAACATGCCCTACTCGCTACTGGTTTTCCTTTTCGTAACGAATCAAAATTAGAAAAATACCTTGAAATATTTGGCAAATTATTTCCGCATGTATCGGATATGAGGCGTGCAGGCTCTGCGGCCTTAGATTTAGCTTACGTTGCAGCCGGTCGTATTGACGGATTTTGGGAATATGGTTTAAGTCCGTGGGATACCGCGGCTGGCGCTCTATTGGTTCAAGAGTCAGGCGGTATGATTTCAGACATGCAAGGCAACCCAAAATTTGAAGAAAGTAACTCAATTTTAGCAGCTAATCCCAAAGCATTTAAAACTATGTTAAAGATAATAAATAGCTAGCTTTAGCAAAATAATTCCCATCATTTAATGGTATAAACATCATTCAAATAATTACTTGACTAAAACAGTTGGTTAAATCAAAATAGCGCCATTAAAGGATTGGCTTTTAGTTTAATCCAAGACCGAATCTACTGAATTGAATATCCTAAACTGAATATCCTCAATCGAATACTAAGATAAGGCTAGGTAAGAAAATGCGACTAACAACCAAAGGTCGATATGCCGTCACAGCGGTACTTGATTTAACACTGAATTGTAATGATAAACCCGTTAACCTTGGTGATATATCAGAACGCCAGTCAATTAGCTTATCCTATCTAGAGCAATTATTTGCAAAATTACGAAAGAACAACATTGTTAAAAGCATTAGAGGCCCCGGCGGCGGTTACTTACTCAATGGCGATCCTAATAGTATTAATGTTGCACAAGTCATCAATGCGGTTAACGAAACGATTGAATTATCACGATGTGACGGGCGAGCGAACTGCCATGACGGACGTCAATGCTTAACGCATAATTTATGGATAGATTTAAGTGGCCGAATCAATGATTTTTTAAGTAACATTAGTTTAGGTGAGTTGATTGAGCAAAATAAAGACCAACCCCACCTTGCTAAGGGACATCAAATTGATTCTCTAATTGACATTCGAACAAATTAGTAGAAACCGTTATAAATAGGTAAAAAAGATGTCCGAAGACAATTCCAATCAAGCCATTAAAGAGATCGTAAAAAATGAATATGAAGCAGGTTTCACAACAGACATAGAATCAGAAACCATTGCACCTGGTTTAAGTGAAGATGTTATCCGTTTTATTTCTGCAAAAAAAAAGGAACCTCAATGGCTTTTAGATTGGCGCTTAAAAGCATATGAAACTTGGAAAACGATGCCTGAACCAGAATGGGCGCATCTCAAGTTTCCAAAAATTGATTTAAACGAAGTATCCTTTTATTCTGCACCCAAAAGTATGGATGATGCACCTAAAAGTTTAGACGAAGTTGATCCTGAATTAATTGCCACCTATAACAAGCTTGGGATCCCTTTACACGAGCAAGAAGTCCTAGCCGGAGTCGCCGTTGATATCGTTTTTGATTCCGTTTCTATCGTAACCACTTTTAAAGAAAAGTTATCCGAGGCAGGCGTCATATTCTGTCCAATTTCGGAAGCTGTACATAAACATCCCGAACTCATTAAAAAATATTTAGGTTCAGTTGTACCACAAAAAGACAATTATTTTGCAGCTCTAAATTGTGCTGTATTTAGTGACGGTTCTTTTGTCTATATCCCTAAAGGGGTTAAATGCCCAATGGAATTATCGACTTACTTTAGAATCAATGAAGCAAAAACGGGGCAATTTGAAAGAACATTAATCGTCGCAGAAAAAGGTAGCCATGTGAGTTATCTTGAAGGTTGTACTGCGCCAATGCGGGATGAAAATCAGTTACATGCAGCGGTTGTAGAATTAATCGCACTCGATGATGCTGAAATAAAATATTCAACCGTACAAAATTGGTATCCGGGTGATGAAAATGGCGTGGGCGGTATTTACAATTTTGTTACCAAACGAGGTGTCTGCCATAAAAACGCGAAAATATCTTGGACTCAAGTAGAAACAGGATCGGCAGTTACATGGAAATACCCTTCCGTTATTTTAAGAGGTGATAATAGTGTTGGCGAATTCTATTCTGTAGCTCTTACTCGCAATTATCAACAAGCCGATACTGGTACAAAAATGATTCATCTCGGCAAGAATACAAAATCGACAATTATATCCAAAGGGATCTCTGCCGGAAAAAGTCAAAATTCCTATCGTGGTCTTGTTCGTATGGGGCCTCGCGCTGATGGCGCAAGAAACTTTACTCAGTGTGATTCTTTATTACTAGGCGATCAATGTGGCGCACATACCTTCCCTTACATAGAAAGCAAACATCCAAACGCTATTATCGAACACGAAGCAACCACCTCTAAAGTCAGCGATGATCAATTATTTTTATGCTTACAACGAGGCATTGAAACCGAAAAAGCCGTCTCCATGATCGTTAACGGATTTTGCAAAGAAGTATTTAAAGAGTTACCTATGGAGTTTGCAGTCGAAGCAGGGAAATTATTAGAAGTTAGCTTAGAGGGTGCTGTAGGCTAACCTCTTATTAGATAACTAATCCCGACTAATAGAATTAAAAACATTCTTATTAAATTTAGAGAAAAATCAATGTTAAAAATAGAAAATCTCCATGCAAAAGTCGAAGGTAAAGAAATACTAAAAGGCTTAAATCTTAAAATAAAACCAGGTGAAGTGCATGTAATCATGGGACCAAATGGCGCAGGAAAAAGCACACTTGGTTATGTGCTAGCTGGTAGAGATGGTTATGAAGTCACCAATGGCAACGCGAAACTGAAAGATGAAAATATTCTAGATTTAGACGCCGATGAAAGAGCAAAAAAAGGATTATTCTTAGCATTTCAATACCCAGTAGAAATCCCAGGCATTAGTAATATGGAATTTTTAAAAACCAGTGTAGATACAGTAAGAGAATACCAAGATAAAGAAGCGTTATCGACCGTTGAATTTATGAAGCTTGCCAGAGAAAAATGTAAAGCAGTTAATCTCGACCAAAATTTTTTAAAGCGAGGTGTTAATGAAGGATTTTCTGGTGGAGAGAAAAAGCGTAATGAGCTAATGCAAATGATGTTACTAGAACCAAGATTATGTATTCTTGATGAAACAGACTCGGGATTAGATATTGACGCTCTTCAGGTCGTAGCTGATGGCGTTAATACTTGCAGAGATCCAAACCGTTCATTTTTAATTATTACTCATTACCAGAGATTACTTGATTTTATAGTACCTGATTTTGTTCATGTATTATCTGATGGAAAAATTATTAAAACTGGTGGAAAAGAATTAGCTCTTGAGTTGGAAGAAAAAGGTTACGGCTGGATAGGTCAGGAATAGTAAAAATGACTGATGTAAATTTGAATCAAGTGAAAAAAATAATCGACGAGTTGCCCGACACACCATTTAATATGGTAGACATCATTGGTACAAAACTCCCCACTCGTAAAACGGAGGATTGGAAATACAATGATGTATTTTTCTTAAGGAGCGAACGATTTCAACTAAATAACAAACCAATTGATATCGAAAAAATTAGAATCAATATTCAAAAACAAAAATCTATAAACCATGACTATCTTGCAGAGTTAAACTTACTGGTATTTGTTGATGGAAATTTCTGTGATGAACTTTCTCGTATTTCAGAAAAAAACAAATTATCTATTACACCTTCAAGCAAATTAACAAGTGATAAAATTAGTAGAATAATAACCATAGAAGATCAATATGGAAATGAAAAAAATCCGTTAATTTCTTTGGCCAGCCTAAATTATAAAAAAACAAGCTATATCAAATTTGAAGAAAATAGCAAGCTAAAAACCCCACTTTATATCCTTCATTATGCAACAGCTACTAGTAGTGAAAAAACTGAGAATAGTTATTTATCAATCAATAAATTAATCTTAGATTTACCCAAAGGAAGTGAGTCAACTATCGTTGAAATTTTTATTTCTGAAGAACATAACTTAGATCGCGAACCGTCTCAAAAAACTCAATCACAACTTGCGATACAAGCCACTCTAGTCAGTCTTGAAGAAAATGCTAAAACAGATCATTACCGATTTAATTTAGAGTCAGAACCCCACAAACAAATTAGCAACCTATCCCATTTACTTAATAAGAATTCAACTTTAAATTCTTTCTTCTATTCAAATGGTAGTTTACTTAATAAAACCGATGTAAAGATAATTAATATCGGTAGCGGCGCTAACAGTCAAACAACGGGGATCTATTTACCATCAGGTCAACAAAATATTGATTACCATACTTGTATTGAACATCGAGTTCCTTACTGCAATAGTCTGGAAATTTTTAGAGGAATTATTACGGATAAAGCAAAAGCAACATTTAATGGCAAAATTCATATCTTTAAAAATGCACAAAAATCGGATGCTCAATTAAGTAACAAAAATTTACTGCTAACCAATACCGCAGAAATCAATACAAAGCCTGAGCTTGAAATTTACGCAGACGATGTGATTTGTGCACATGGTGCAACAGTTGCAAAAATTGATGATGCTTCAATATTTTATTTGAAATCGAGAGGGATCTCCGGCTCAAAAGCACGCACCATGATGAGTATTGGCTTTATCAACGAGTTATTGGCTTATGTCAAAAATAGTTCAATGAATAAAATGTTGACTCAATTAATACAAAATAGACTCTCTTTGCTATGAATAAAGTCTATAATTTAAAGCTTAACTTTTAACTTAAATTAGTATTTTAATTAAATTACCATCACACTATGACAAATATAAATAACAGCGCAGCGGTTCAAGCAACGGTAAAACCACAATTAAGATCTTTTGATATTAAAAAAATTAGAGGCGACTTCCCCATTTTATCAACCAAGATAAATGGAAAACCATTAATTTATCTTGATAATGGCGCAACCGGACAAAAGCCAGGTTATGTCATTAATGCTATCAGTCAATATTATAAAAAGACAAATTCAAATGTTCATAGAGGTGCTCACTACCTAAGCGATAAAGCTACACAAGAATTTGAACAATCACGAACCACGATTCAAAAATTTATCAATGCTGAACACCGTGAAGAAATATTGTGGACTCGAGGCACCACAGAATCGATTAATTTAGTCGCTCAATCTTGGGGACAACGAAATATAGGCCCCGGCGATGAAATTATTTTATCAACACTTGCACATCATTCAAATATTGTTCCGTGGCAATTGCTCAGTGAACAAACAGGTTCAACCATAAAAGTCATCAAGATTAAAAATAATGGTGAACTTGATATTGAACAATATAAAAACTTGCTCAGCAACAAGACAAAATTAGTTGCAATAGGTCATATTTCAAATGCTTTAGGCATCATCAACCCAATCAAAGAAATGATTGAACTTGCCCATAAAGTACACGCCAAAGTTCTTATAGATGGCGCTCAAGCGGTTTCTCATATCCAGGTTGATGTACAAGATTTAGACTGTGACTTTTATGCATTTTCAGGACACAAAATGTTTGCCCCTATGGGAATTGGCGTGTTGTATGGAAAGAAAAATTTATTAGAAAAAATGCCACCATGGCAAGGTGGTGGTGAAATGATTGAAAAGGTCACTTTTGAAAAGACAACATTCAATCAATTACCCTACAAGTTTGAAGCGGGAACCCCAAATGTATCAGGCGCAATAGGCATTGCCGCAGCGGTTAATTATCTAAATAGTTTTGATCGTAAAATGTTAGGCGACTACGAGTCTTATTTATTAGACTATACAACAACTTCATTAGAAAAAATCAGTGGTCTTAAAGTCATAGGAAGAGATTGTCATAAGGTATCTGTGATCAGTTTTAATATCGAAGGTTGTCATGCGCAAGATCTTGGTATGATGTTGGATCAACAAGGTATAGCAGTAAGAACTGGGCATCATTGTGCTATGCCACTGATGCAAGCTCTAAATATAGATGGTACCGTTAGAGCTTCATTATGTTTTTACAATACCACTAAAGAAATTGATCAATTGTGTAAAGCAATAAAGGTCGCTTTGACTATGCTGTTATAAATCTAAAGCGATTGTAAATTGATATAATTGCAAAAAAGAGAAATAAAATGTCAGTAGAAAAATTTAACCCTAATACACACCAACCTGTTACCGTTACAGAATCTGCAATATTACATTTACAAAAACAAGTGGCTCATCAAAAAGCGATAGGTGTTATTTTTAATGTCAAAGAAAGTGGTTGCTCTGGCTATAAATATTTATTAGAACTCTTACTCGAAGAAAATGATGACGCCATAAAATTCGAATTAAGTGACACTTTAAACCTTTTTGTTTTACCCTCCACACTTCCACTAATTCAAGGCACAGCCATTGACTTAACGAAAAAGGGAGTGAATTATCAATTAGAATTTTTCAACCCAAATGCTACGGCAAGTTGTGGTTGTGGCGAAAGTTTTTCAGTGGCTGCTCAATAATGTCTTCAAGTAGAAAAATGGTTGTTGCACTACAGGACTGCCCTGCTCGTCTTGTTCCTGTAGGTACAAAAATCACTATTAAAAAAGATACTTTTGTGACTATTACTCAAGATCTCGGCGGAAACTATACCGTTGTAGTAAATGGAAATATGGCTAGAGTTGATGGAACCGATGCCGGCGCATTAGGGTTAAAAGCTGAAGCACTTGAGTTTCCTGAGGTTGATACTAAAGAGATTTTAGAAGAACATGTTTGGACTGCATTAAAGAGTATATTTGATCCAGAAATTCCTGTGAACCTTGTTGACTTAGGATTAATATATAAAGTATCAATTGAACAGTCTGCAAAAAAAGTCAACGTACTAATGACATTAACCGCAGCTGGTTGCGGGATGGGCCCAGTTTTAGTTAGTGATGTAAAATATCGTGTTGCAAAAGTACCCAATGTTAATGATGTCGACGTCGATCTGGTATTTGATCCAACCTGGAATAGAGATATGATGAGTGACGAAGCAAAATTAGAAACTGGAATGTTTTTTTAAATGAATCTATCTGACGAAATAGTATATACCATAAGTTTTTTTGATAGCTGGGAAGATCGCTATCGTTATATGATTGACTTAGGTAAAGAATTACCTGAAATGGATTCTACTTTGCGTACCGATGATCGAATCGTTCCAGGTTGTCAAAGCCAAGTCTGGATTGATTATACTTTTGAAGAAGATAGATTGATTTTTCAAGTTGATAGCGACGCGTTAATTGTTAAAGGTCTTTTAGCTATTGTGATGGCTGCTTATAATAACAAAACTAAACAAGAAATTTTAGTTTTTGATATAGAAAACTATTTCTTAAAACTTGATCTAATTAAACATCTAAGTCCGACTCGCGGCAATGGTTTAAAAGCAATGGTAGAAAAAATCAAACGCTTAGCCAGTTAATAACTGGCTAAATTTTACATTCATAATTCCAAATCGTTCGAACATTTTCACCGATTCTAATCAAAGAAATGTAAGTATTTCATTTGCCCAAACCTAATAGCCTTCCGCAGTCAAGTGCAAACCATCCCCCATAATACTGATTGGTACATGGCCGTTTTCGTCCAAGAACTTTTGGTTAATATCTACGTAATAAATCG
>CAZRPK010000059.1:0-17563 GCA_964601915.1 uncultured Kangiella sp.
TTTGCTATCATCTCCCACCCTGATGCTGGGAAAACAACTATTACTGAAAAATTGTTACTTTTAGGTAAAAAAATACAATCTGCGGGCACGGTTAAGGGGCAAAAGAATACTAAGCATGCTACATCTGATTGGATGGAACTAGAAAAACAAAGAGGGATTTCAATTACCACTTCGGTCATGCAGTTTCCCTATAATGATAGAATTGTTAATTTATTAGACACACCTGGCCATGAAGACTTCTCTGAAGATACTTATAGAACCTTAACGGCTGTAGACTCAGCATTAATGGTGATTGATAGCAGTAAAGGGGTTGAGCAACGAACGGTTAAATTAATGGAGGTCTGCCGATTACGCTCTACACCAATTGTCACCTTTATGAATAAGCTGGATCGAGATATTAAAGATCCCATTGAATTAATGGATGAAGTGGAAGAGGTGCTTAATATTAAATGTGCACCGATTACTTGGCCTATTGGTATGGGTAAAGAATTTAAAGGTATATATCATTTACTAGAAGATAAAATAGTTTTATACCAATCAGGGCAAGGTCATACCATTCAAGAAGAAATATGTATAGAAGGGATAGATAATCCAGAGTTAGATGAAAAAATTGGTTATATAGCGGATGAATTACGCGAAGAATTAGAATTAGTTTTGGGTGCATCCCATGAGTTTGATTTAGAAGCCTATTTAAAAGGTGAATTAAGTCCTGTTTTTTTTGGAACCGCGCTTGGGAATTTTGGTGTCACGCAAATGCTTGACCGTTTTGTAGAGTGGGCTCCTGCGCCTTTAGGAAGAGAAACCGCTGATAGAGAAATTAAAGCGACTGAAGAAGATTTCACTGGGTTTGTTTTTAAAATTCAAGCGAATATGGATCCAGCTCATCGAGATCGAATTGCTTTTATGCGGATCTGCTCCGGAAAGTATGAAAGGGGCATGAAGATGAAGCATGTTCGCATTAATAAAGATATTACCATTTCAAACGCTGTAACATTTTTAGCCGGAGAAAGGTCAAATTTAGAGGAAGCTTACGCTGGGGATATTATTGGTCTTCATAATCATGGCACAATCCAAATCGGCGATTCTTTTTCATCAGGAGAAATTATTAAGTTTGGTGGAATTCCAAATTTTGCACCTGAATTATTTAGGCGAGTAAGGTTAGCCGATCCGTTAAAAAATAAAGCGCTAATTAAAGGGTTAATTCAATTGTCTGAGGAAGGTGCTACACAAGTATTTAGACCTTTTAATTCGAATGATTTAATTTTGGGAGCCGTCGGAATTTTGCAATTTGATGTAGTTGCCCATAGATTACAACATGAATACCGAGTTGAGTGTATTTATGAGCCTATCTCGGTCAATACTGCTCGTTGGATTGAGTGTGATGATGAAAAAATGCTAGAAAAATTTAAAAATAGAGCAGGCGAAAATTTATCTTTAGATGGTGGCGATAATCTTACTTACTTAGCGCCGACTCGAGTGAACCTTAATTTGATGCAAGAGCGCTGGCCAGAAATTGAGTTCAAACAAACTAGAGAACATTAGTTTAGAATTAAGTACAATCGATACTTAAGCAAGTTCGATGTTATTGGTAAAATGTGGAATTAGTATAATTTTGAAACAAACACTAATAAAATTGAGCTATACAAAGCCATGTTCGTTTATTAATATAAGTTTTAGAAAGCAAAAAGAATAAAAGTAATCGGTACGAACAATAGTAATCGGTACGAATAATTTTAGTGATCAATTTAAGGGACATGCATGGCACAAAAAATCAACTTATTTGATACTCACTGTCATCTTGATTTTCCACAATTGATTGATAAATTGGATTTATATCTCAGTAAATCCGAAGAAGCTGGTATTTCAGGTATATTAATACCCGGTGTAAAAAAAGCAGGCTGGCGATTGATCCGTCAAATTACCGCAAAATATCCTATGTGCCATTCAGCATTGGGTTTACATCCTCTTTTTATGGATGAGCATCAAGATAGTAATTTACATGATTTAGAAATGGCTTTGTCTGTTGGTCCTATATCCGCTATAGGGGAGTTTGGGCTTGACTATCAAAAATCTAAAATCAATTCTAGTCAGCAAATCAAATTAGCTAAAGCGCAAATTAGTATTGCGATAGATGCCAATCTACCAGTGGTTTTACATGTCCGTAAAGCGCATGATGAAATGATTAAGATGCTCAGTCAATTAAAGTTTAAAGATGGCGGTGTTGTTCATGCTTTTAATGGAACAGAACATCAGGCACACAAATACATCGATATGGGAATGAAACTTGGGTTTGGAGGGGCTATGACCTTTCCTAGAGCGGCTAAACTACACCGATTGGCTAAAAATTTACCATTAGAAAGTATCGTTTTAGAAACCGATGCTCCTGATATGGCTCCAGTAACCTGCAATTTACCCCACAATACCCCGCTTCATTTATTTGATAATTTTCGTAGTTTAATTACTTTAAGAAATGAATCTGCCGTTGAAATTGCCGCTCAAACCACAATGAATGCTCTCGAAGTTTTCAATATTGAACTATAAAAAGTAATAAAACTGTTTAGGTTGTGTTATCAAAGCAATCTTGCCTTTACCTTGAGATGTATTAGCTATAATTTAGTCCTGTAACACGTTAAACTCTCTACAAATACTTGCTTTTGGAATGCTTATGCCAGACACTATTTACCGAAAAATTGATTTGATTGGTTTGTTAGGGTGGTTAGAAGATGACAAAACAATTACCACTGAGCAATCTAAAGAAATTGCCAAACAAATAAAGCTTAAAAAATTAAGTGGACATTCAATTAATCAAATAGCCTTATGTAAGGTGAAATCTGCTAAAAACCGTGGCAAAGTTTTAACTGCTGAGCTTTTAACTGAGCATGTTTCACGGTTCCATGAGTTACCCTATGTCCGTTTAGATCCTCTCAAGATCAATGTTGATAGTATCACATCGGTTATGTCTAAGGCTTTTTCTCATAGGCATCAAATTTTAGCTTACGAAGTGACGTCGGATACTGTTTTTATTGCTGTTATTGATCCATCAAATAATTCATGGGTCACAGGGTTAGAACAAATTTTACGTAAAACAATTCAATTAGTGATTGCAAACCCAGAAACCATCCTGCGATTGCAAAGAGACTTTTATGCATTAAGTTCCTCGATAAAAGGGGCGTCGGGTGAAAATTTGCAAGATATGACCGTCGTCAACTTAGAGCAGTTGCTTGAGGTCGGTAAGGCTGGTGAATTAGATGCCAACGATCAGCATGTTGTACAAATTGTAGATTGGTTGTTGCAGTATGCTTTTTCAGAAAGAGCGAGTGATATTCACATTGAGCCTAGACGAGAAACGGGTAATATTCGACTAAGAATTGATGGAATACTCCATAATGTTTATAAAATGCCAGCCAATATTTCTGCTGCTGTTACCGCTAGGTTTAAAATTCTTGGTCGAATGGATGTAGCCGAAAGGCGTAAGCCTCTTGATGGTCGAATAAAAACCAAAACCCCCGATGGATTAGAAATAGAGCTTAGATTGTCTACTTTACCGACCGCTTTTGGTGAAAAACTTGTTGCAAGAATATTTGACCCAACCGTATTACTGCGAGATTTTAATCAATTAGGTCTGAATAAGGAAACGGAACAAGGTTGGCTTGAAATGGTTAATCAACCTACAGGCATCGTATTGTTAACAGGTCCAACTGGTTCAGGTAAAACCACCACTCTTTATACAACACTAAAGCTTCTAGCCACCTCAAAAGTGAATGTGTGTACTATAGAAGATCCTATCGAAATGGTTGAACCCGCTTTTAATCAAATGCAAGTTCACCATGATATCAAAGTTGATTTTGCGAGCGGTGTTAGAGCTTTGCTTCGTCAAGATCCTGATATCATTATGGTTGGAGAAATTCGAGATCAAGAAACCGCCGAGATGGCAGTACAGGCTTCATTAACTGGACATTTAGTTATTTCTACATTGCATACCAATGACGCTTCTTCAGCTATTACTAGACTTCAAAACATTGGCGTACCATCTTACTTAATTAATGCTACCTTGTTAGGTATTATGGCACAGCGTTTAGTTAGAGTTTTATGCCCACATTGTAAACACGCTATTGCTCCAGATGAGAAATCTTGGAAAGAGCTAACGGTTGGTTTTAACTTACCGGTTCCAAAATTGATGTTTGAGCCAAAAGGTTGTGATGAATGCCGTCAATCCGGTTATTTAGGTCGGCAGGGGATTTATGAACTCTTAACTATGAGTAGTGAAGTTAAAGGCATATCATCCCAAGGGTGTGAGGTTGCGCCGATTAGGAAACAAGCAGTAGCTAGTGGTATGACTTTATTGAGAATAAGTGGTGCTCAGAAGGTCGCAGAAGGAAAAACAACTGTCTCAGAAGTGATGCGAGTGGCTTCTCCAAGCATGGAAGAATAGCGTTTAAGTGAACAAAATTTCGTCCTGAAATAATCTAAAGAATAAATCTCCTAAAAAAGGTTTCCAAACGCATCATTTAGCGTTAAAATGCGCCTCCTTTTTACTGCGTGTCGGCTTTTTAAAGAGTTTCGAAGCGTTTTGAGGCGTTAATACTCTTCAAAATCAGTAAAATACGGTTTTATAAACCCCAAATTTGTAAATTTATTTGGATTTAATAATAAATCTATTAAAAAGCATAGAGAATTTAGAGGAAGATTGATTCATGGTAACCATTCGTTTAGCCCGTGGTGGCTCTAAAAAGCGCCCATTTTATCATATGGTCGTGACTGATAAGCGAAATGCACGAGACGGTCGTTTTATCGAGCGAGTTGGTTTCTTTAACCCTGTTGCAACTGGTCAAGAAGAAAGAATTCGTGTTGACAATGCAAGAGTTGATCATTGGATTGGTCAAGGTGCTCAAATGAGTGATCGTGTAAGAAAACTGATTAAAGATCACAAAGCAGCTACTTAGTAGTAGCAGGCTAGTGATTAAGTAACAAGTAGTAAAAACATGAGTCACTCAGCTCCGGCAAATAAACCGATGATAGTCGGGCAAATTTCTGGAATTTTTGGTGTTCATGGCTGGGTTAAAATATTTTCTTTTACCGAGCCAAGAAATAATATCTTAACCTACAAGCCTTGGCTGATCCGTAATAAAAGTGATTGGCAAACTATGACAATAGTCAAAGGGCGCATTCAAGGCAAGACCTTGGTTGCTCAAATTGTAGGTGTAGATGATAGAGATAAAGCACATGCCTTAATTGGTTGTGATATCGCTATTGAACCCGATCAACTAAAGTCTTTAGAAGAAAATAGTTTTTATTGGCGTGAACTAATTGGTTTAGACGTTGAAGAAGTTAATTCGGGTTTAATTGGTAAAGTGCAATCGATAATGGCAACCGGTGCAAATGATGTATTGGTTGTTGTTGGAAAGGATGATGCTGGTAAAAAGCGAGAAACTTTGATCCCTTATCTATTAGATAATGTGATTAAGAATATTGATTTAGACAAAAAGCAGATCCTTGTTGATTGGGATGAGTCTTTTGACGAGTAGTTATCCGTTTTAGAAAAAGTTAATTATTTAATGAAGATTGATACTAAAAACTGAAATTAATAACTGAAGATAATGTAGTGGAGTTAAATCAAACTCAATGCGATTTACAGCAATTACATTATTTCCAGAAATGTTTGAAGCAACAAAGCAATATGGTGTTGTTGGTCGAGCAATAAAAAATAATAAAATCACGTTAGATTGTATCAATCCAAGGGATTTTACTCAGGATAAGCACCGAAGTGTTGATGATAGGCCTTATGGTGGTGGTCCTGGAATGTTGATGACGATTGAGCCTTTAACAGCCTCAATTAATTCAATTAAGTTAACGAATAATAATGAACTTAACTTGATTAGCAGTAAAGTAATTTATCTTTCTCCCCAAGGTAAAAAGTTAGACCAAAGTTTGATTAAAGAATTAAGTCAGCAACAACACTTAATTTTAATATCCGGTCGATATGAAGGTGTTGATCAAAGATTCATAGATGAATCGGTCGACTTAGAATTATCACTAGGTGATTTTGTTCTAAGTGGTGGTGAGATTGCATCATTAGCGGTAATCGATACAGTTGCGAGACAAATTGAAGGTGTATTAGGTCATAGTGAGTCGGTTATTGAAGACTCTTTTGAAGATGGTTTATTAGATCACCCTCATTATACAAGACCTGAGGTGTACAAAGATAAAAATGTTCCTGCGGTATTGTTGAGCGGCAACCATAAAGAAATTGAACGTTGGCGTTTAAAACAACGGCTTGGAATTACTTGGCAAAAACGCCCAGATTTGTTAGCCATTAAACAGTTAACAAAAAATGAATTAGCATTATTAGAAGAATTTAAAAAAGAATTTAAAACAAATTAAAAATTGAACAATTAAATTAGTCAGTGGAGCATACAATGAGTAAATTAGTAGCAATGATTGCGGATGAGCAATTAAGAACCGATATCCCTGAGTTCGCGCCTGGTGATACTGTAACTGTACAAGTTAAAGTAAAAGAAGGTGAGCGTGAGCGTTTGCAGGCTTTTGAAGGTGTTGTAATTGGAATTAGAAATCGTGGAATTAATTCAGCATTTACAGTGAGAAAAATTTCTTACGGCGAAGGTGTTGAGCGTTGTTTCCAAACTCATAGCCCAATGATTGATAGTGTAACTGTTAAACGTCGCGGTGATGTTCGTCAAGCGAAGCTTTACTACTTGAGAGAGTTAAGCGGTAAGAAAGCTAGAATCAAAGAAAAGCTAGCTAAGAAATAAGTTGAAATACTGTAAAAATTAATCTCTTAAAAAACTCGCTAATTAGCGAGTTTTTTTATGCCTATTATAATATAAAAATTATGACAAACTCTTATCCGCCACTTCAAAAATATCTTTTGATAAATTATCAACTTGAAGAATTCGCCCAAGTTGCTCCTTTATTAAAGCCTGACGTTTACCATCAAGTTTTTTCCACACAGAAAATTGTTTTGTAAGGCGTGCGCCAATTTGCGGGTTGATATCATTTAATTGAATAATCATATCACCACAAAATTCATATCCACTTCCATTAGCGTTATGGAATTGAGTCAGATTGTTGGCAATAAAACAACCTAAAACTGCGCGCACTTTATTCGGGTTTTTAATTGAAAATTTATTATGTTGGAATAATTTTTTAACTTGATTAACAGCATCATCACTATCCATCATCACTTGTGCACTAAACCATTTGTCTAAAACTAATTCTTCATTTGACCATTTATCATAAAATTTATCGACTTGTGTTAATTTAGATTGTTCGCTTGTTTTAGCAATAAGTTGTAAGGCACTAATTTCATCGGTCATATTGTTAGCATTATCTTGTTGCTTGATAGCTAACTCAGAATATTTTTTTTCATCACTGATTAATAAGTAATTTAAAGCGATATTTTTCAACCATCGTTTTCCAGAGTCACCTTTATTTTCATCGGGTGAATTTTGTAACTCGATATTTAAACTTATATAAGTACTTAACCATTCTTCATCTAATGATTTTGCAATGTGAAATTTGAGTTGCTTGGTTTTATTAAATAAGCGATCGAGGTTGATTGTAGAACTGTTTGCAATTAGAGTATTTTGATCGGGTAATTGTAATGCGAGTGCTTTAAGTGAATGATCTAGAGATTGTTTGGATAAAATATTCTTAAATGAATTGACTAAAAGATTTAACTCGTTACTTGAAACTTCTTCAGACTTAGAATTCAATATGCCTGTCATTAGTTTTTGACCTGCATCCCAACGATTAAATGGATCGGGATCATTGGCAAATAAAATACTTAATTGTTCTTGGCTAGTTTCAAAATCAAAATTAACAGGAGCTGAAAAATTTCTAAATACTGACGGAATGACTTTCGTATTTTCTAATTCAAAGTCAATAGTCTGATTTATATCTGTTAAAACTAAAAGTATTTCAGTTTGAAATTTATCTTCATTTTTTTGTTTAAATTGAGCTGGTTTGCCTTCATGGTCAATAAAACCAATTTTTACAGGGATCATAAAAGGTTCTTTCTTTGCCTGCCCAGGTGTCGCTGAACAAGTTTGAGTAAAAGAAAGTTGTAGCTGATTATTTTTCAACGAAGGATTGTCGCAGTTGTTAATCATTTTCATCGACACTGTTGGCGTTCCGGCTTGGCGATACCAATTTCTAAATAACGACCAATCAACATTATTGGCAATTTCCATAGAAATAATAAAGTCTTCACAAGTAACAGCATTACCATCATGGGTTTCAAAATAATGATCCATACCTTTTCTAAAACCATCTTCGCCAAGTAATGTGTTCATCATTCGAATAACTTCTGCACCTTTGTTATATACGGTTACGGTATAGAAATTATTCATTTCTATATAAGAGTCAGGTCTTATTGCATGAGCCATAGGTCCTGAATCTTCTGCAAATTGAGCGGAGCGAATAATTTTCACTTGGTCAATTCTTTGCACCGCTTGCGATTGCATATCTTCACTAAAACGTTGGTCGCGATAAACGGTAAGCCCTTCTTTTAAACTGAGTTGAAACCAATCTCGACAAGTAATTCGGTTGCCTGTCCAGTTATGAAAATATTCGTGAGCAATTACACACTCAACACCTTCAAAATCTTTGTCGGTTGCAGTTTGTTTATTGGCTAAAACATAGGCGGTATTGAAAATATTTAAACCTTTATTTTCCATTGCTCCCATATTGAAGTCGCCAACGGCTACAATCATATAACGATCTAAATCGTATTCTCGACCAAATTTTTCCTCATCCCATTTCATTGCATTGATCAAGCTTTGCATGGCAAAATCACATTGCTCAAGTTTTCCTTTATCAACAAAAATTTGTAGTAAAATATTTCGACCAGAGCAAGTTGTAAAATTATCTTCTAAACAATCCAAATCACCAGCAACTAACGCAAAAAGATAACTTGGCTTAGGGAATGGGTCGTGCCAATCTACAAAATGTCTACCTTCAACTAAATCGTCTTGGTTGGTAGGGTTTCCGTTAGATAAAAGTAGTGGGTATTGTTTCTTATCGGCTTCAATTCGAACAAAAAATTCTGACATGATATCCGGTCTGTCTAAGAAATAAGTAATCTTGCGAAACGCTTCTGATTCACATTGGGTACAAAATTTTTGGTTTGATGTGTATAGACCTTCTAATGATGTATTTTTTTGAGGGTAAATTTTAACTTTGGTTTTCAGCTTAAATTTGTCAGAGACTTTATAAAGAGTTAAGCCATTAGTATGTGTATGGTATTCATCAGATTTGATTTTTTGTCCATCTATTTGTATTTCTAACAACTCTATTTCTATGCCATTAAGTTCTAGTGGCTGCAGTTGCTCTTGTTGGTCTTTAGCATTTCGATAAAAGGATAACTCGGACTCCACTATAGCGTGGTCATCATAGAGTAGAAAATTTAGACGAGTTTGTTTAATTAAAAACTGGCTCACTCGATATTCTTTTCGATATTTTGTTTTTACGGCAACGATTTGCTCAGACATTTGAGAGTTCTATTATATGAAATTGATTTTGTAGATGTAAGTGTAGCAATCACTTGATCTAAATGACAGGTGATCGATGCCTGTAAATCATATCATTTATAGAGTGACACTTTAACTTCAACAACTTATCCGTCTGGTAAGAACAGGGCTTCAGTAATAGTCACTAAATGTTGTTAATTTCGTTAAAAACAAGTTTAAAAAACGCTAAATGAAATGAATTTGCTATACAAAAAGGGTCTAAATCCGTATGATGCGCTCAAAACTACTTTTGCCTATTTTTATCCATGAAGCTTGTGATGTATAAAGGTGAAGGTCTTTAAGTCGAATCATTTAAAGTGACCTAGTGAGTAGGCTCTTATGATTGACTTTCTTTATGTATAAGGAGAATTGGCTTTGAAGATAGTAGCAAGATTCGAAATTAAATATTTGCAATATATGGATGAGAAAGGAGCTTTCATTAGTAATGATGTTCCACCAGCTTTCGCTCGAGATCTCGATAACCTGATTTCTTTATATCGCGATATGAATCGAATTAGGCTACTTGATCAAAAAGCCTATGCATTACAAAGAACTGGAAAAATGGGTACATATCCTGCAGCCACTGGGCAAGAAGCCATTGGTGTTGGCTTTGGTGCGGCAATGACAAAAGATGATGTGCTAGTTCCTTATTATCGTGGACAAGCCTCTATGGTTCAGCACGGTATTTTAATGGAAGAAGTTCTGCAATATTGGGGTGGGTATGAAGCAGGTTGTGACTATAAAGTTGCTAAAGAAGATTTTCCTATCGCAGTACCTATAGCAACTCAGTCATTACATGCCACGGGTGTAGCCAAAGCAATGCAAATGCGCGGTGAAAAACGTTGTGTATTTACCGAAATTGGTGAAGGGGGAACTTCTCAAGGTGACTTTTACGAAGCACTCAATGTTGCGGGAATATGGAATCTTGGAGTTATCTTTATTATTAACAATAATCAATGGGCGATTTCTGTTCCAAGTAAAATTCAAACAAACTGTGAAACCTATGCTCAGAAGGCTATCGGAGCGGGGATCGACTGTATTCAAGTTGATGGTAATGATGTCATCGCAGTGAAAGATGCTTCTGATAAAGCCGCTGATAAAGCTAGAAATGGCGGTGGTCCAACAGTTATAGAGTGTATTAGCCTACGATTATGTGATCATACTACGGCAGATGATGCAACTAGATACCGCCCTGACGGCGAACTTGATGAAGGTTGGGAAAAAGAACCAATTTTGAGATTAAGAAAATATTTAGAAAGTAAAAATGTCTGGGGTAAGTCAAAAGAAGAATCAATGTTAAAAGAGTTAGCGGCAGAAGTGCAAACCTCTGTTGATAATTATTTGAACACACCAGTTGATCCGCCAGAAGCGATGTTTGACTATTTATACGAAGAACTACCAGAAAGAACCATGCTTCAAAGAGAGATAGCGATTGAACGAGGTGCAAAATAATGAAAGCAAATAGCTTAAAAACTATCACATTAATCGAAGCGGTCAATATGGCTATTTCTCACGAAATGGGTGTCGATAAAGAAGTAGTTGTTTTTGGTGAAGATGTTGGAATCAACGGTGGTGTTTTCAGAGCGACTGACGGATTACAGGAAAAGTATGGTAAAGATCGAGTGATTGATACGCCTTTAGCTGAAGCAATGATTGCTGGTATAGCTATTGGTATGGCTGCGCAAGGAATGAAGCCGATTGCTGAAATACAATTTATGGGGTTTATCTTTCCTGCAGCGGATCATATTATTTCTCATTGTGCCCGTATGCGAAATCGAACTCGTGGTCGATTAACTTTACCTATGGTGATTCGAGCACCATTTGGTGGTGGAATTCATGCCCCAGAAAATCACTCAGAAAGTACCGAAGCTATCTTCTCACATGTTCCTGGCTTGAAAGTGGTGATCCCATCTAACCCTTCTAGAGCTTATGGTTTAATGTTGGCCGCGATTAGAGATCCTGATCCGGTTATTTTTCTAGAACCAAAAAGAGTTTATCGAATTGAAAAGCATGAAATTGAAGACAATGGAGAAGAATATCCATTAGGTGTTTGTTTTGTTGATCGCGAAGGAACTGATATTACTTTAGTGAGTTGGGGCGCTATGCTTCACGAAACAAAACAAGCGGCGGAAAAATTAGCGAAAGAAGGGATCAGTGCAGAGGTGATAGATGTTGCGACTGTAAGTCCTTTAGATATTGATACGATTTTAGAATCAGTCGAAAAAACAGGTCGACTTTGTATTGTGCAAGAAGCACCTAAAGCCGGAGCAATTGGTTCTGAGATAGCGGCCGAAGTGGTGGAAAAATGTTTGATGAGTTTACTTGCACCAATCGGCCGTGTATCTGGCTATGATATAGTGATCCCATACTACCGCTTAGAAAAACAATATATGCCTAAAATTGAGTATATTATTGAAGAAGCCAAACGAATTGTGGAGTACAAATGAGAACTTTTGAATTACCTGATTTAGGGGAAGGTTTACCGGACGCAGAAATCGTTAGATGGTTAGTATCTGAAGGTGATGATTTAACCTTGGATCAACCTATGGTTGAAATGGAAACGGCAAAAGCGGTGGTTGAAGTACCATCGCCATTTACCGCAAAAGTGGCTAAATTACATGGTCATGCGGGTGATGTTATTGATGTTGGCGCACCTTTGGTTACTTTTGGTTCGGGCGTATCGGCCAATCAAACTGCACAAGCAAGTGTAGCAGAGCAAGATGATAAGCCTACAGATGCAGCGACTGTTGTAGGTGCTGTTCAAGTCGGAAATCAAATAGTTACTGAATCAGTAAGCGCGGTTATAAAAGCGTTGGCTAAAAAATTAAAAGTGGATTTAACCCAAGTGATTGGTACTGGAAAAAATGGAGATATATCTCAAGCTGATGTGAAGCAAGCGAAGAAAGATGGTAAGTTAATTGATCCAAAATCAACTAACTCTGTTTCAGCACCAATCTCCACTTTAACTTCGACAATGACTAATAATAACAGTAACGAGAACCCGTTAGATTTCAAAGCATCCCCAGCTGTTAGAGCGCATGCTCACCGTTTAGATATTGCTCTTTCAAATTGTGTAGCAACGGGTAAGAAAGCTACGATTACTAAATCAGATGTTGATCTGGCTCTTAAACAACCAGCCTTAAATCACCCTGTATCTTTCTCAACACCTGCACCTACAGTCGCCGCACCTATTGTTTCAATAACCAGTGGGTTACCAACAATACAAGCCAGTGTTGAACCTCAAACTGTTCGAGGTGTTCGAGGTGTTCGACGAGCAATGGCAATGGGTATGGCAAAATCTCACGCAATCGTTGTTCCTACAACACTTATGGAAGATGCTGACATTACCACTTGGCCAAAACAAGATTCATTAGCGCGGTACGTAAGGGCGCTTGTTTTTGCATCAAAAACTGAACCCGCATTAAATTGTTGGTTTGATGGTGAAAAATTTGAACGGTTAATTCATCCAAATGTGCACGTTGGAATTGCAATTGATTCGCCTGACGGACTGTATGTTCCAGTGGTTCATAATGCAGACACAAAAGATGCCACTCAAGTGAGAGTGAGAGTCCAAGAGTTACGTCAAAAAATTGAATCGAAAGGTTTAAAACAAGACGATCAACAGGGCGCAACCATTACACTTTCGAATTTTGGTTCAATTGCAGGGCGTTATGGTTCACCCGTCGTTTCACCGCCTCAGGTGGCTATACTGGGTACAGGTCGATTTAGAAATGAGTTAAAATTGACGGCAAAAGGGATCGAAAATCGCAAGATGTTGCCTCTTTCATTAACCTTTGATCATAGAGCTTGTACGGGTGGTGAAGCTGCTAGATTTTTAGCTGCGGTAATAGAAGATTTGCAAAAAAGCGTTTAAGATTTACATGCCTTGGTTGGGAGTTTTTTTAGTTTTCAACCAATATAATTCTCATCGACAAATCAAGCGCTTTAATATCCTTGGTAAGTGCGCCAACAGAAATAAAATCAACACCAGTATTAGCGATATCTTCAATGGTCAGTAAGTTAACATTGCCAGATGCTTCTAGTTTAGGTTGATGTTTCGATTGATTAACGAGAGAGGTTGCTCGAACTAAGTCATCATTATTAAAGTTATCTAACATCACTATTTGAGCTTTTCCATCAATAGCCTGTTGTAATTCATCAAGATTTTCAACTTCAATTTCTAGTAGTTTGTTCGGATGATTTTTGATCGCAGTTTCTAGTGCTTTGTTTATGCCACCACAAGCCATAATATGATTTTCTTTAATTAAAAAAGCATCGGCAAGACCAAACCGGTGATTTTGCCCACCGCCTATTTTTACAGCATATTTTTGTCCGAACCGCATACCTGGAATAGTTTTTCTTGTATCTAATAACTTGCATTCACTAGAATTTATCCTGCTGACATATTCCGCGGTTAATGTTGCGGTTGCGGATAATGATTGTAAGAAATTCATAGCGCTTCGTTCGGCAGTTAAAATTTGACGAGCAGAGCCTGAAATTTCACAAATTAAATCGTTAGTTCTTATTGTTTCGCCATCATTGATATACCATTTTATAGATAATTTCTGCGATGGCTCTTGTGGTGTTAATAAGGCAAATATTTTTTCGACCCATGCTTGTCCACAAAGAATGCCACTTTCTCTACTAATCAGTCTTGCACTAGCTTGGGTTTTCGCAGAAATTAAATTGGCAGTAATATCTAAAGTTTCAAATATTGATGACAGATCGAGAGTTAAATCACCAATATTTAAGCCTAAATCTTCCAAAAGTGCCGTTTTACAGCAACTTGCTATTTCTGATTGTAAATTAGTATCGAATAAAGAATTTAACACAGGAGACAGTTTGAGTAACTAAATTGGATTGGACGCCATTTTAACAAATGATAGTCTAGGTTTTCTAGGTTTAATTTCTATTAACTAATAATAAATTAAACCGAGAATTATATTTCAAGTAATCGCCATAATGGTCGATGAGTAAGTGTATGGAGTGATTGGTTGATGAATTATCTATTGAATTCAAACCTTAGAACATCAAGTATTCACCCGTTGTTGTGATGTTTATCACGTTGCCTATAGTTACATCTTAGAGTGATATTACAATCTAATAATTTGAGTATTTGGTCATAATCAAAGCTAGTTTATTAGGCTATAAATGTACAAGAAGGGCGTCTTTTTCAACTCTCAAAGAGACAACCCTTTCCATTTTTTAGTCTATAGTTAATTTGATACATATAAATCTCAGTAATGGATTACAAAAGTTAGAGTGTAAAGAGAGGTTAACCTCTTATTTATTAGTATCCCTTTGTATTAGAGGTCTTTTTTAGTGAGCAGTAGAAGCCATGTAGTTCATTTTTCTGCGAGTAGTTTTGCAAAAAAAAACACTCGTAATGATTTATCGACGGAGTATCGCTCGTTGCCGATTTTAATTAAAAGTATTCAAAATCTCTTTGTAAGTCAACTTGAGATCAAATTGACTTCAATGCTTAATACAGCAGATGATCGTCTTTTTGATATGGCTGAAAACAGTTATAACAATGCTCAATTTGATGCGATGCGTCTGTTAAGAGTTAAACGAGAAGGTTTGATCAGCTGTTTTAAGCAAGAGTTAAATAATAACTTTAAGCAAACTTTGGGGAGGGTAGATAACCAAGATGAAAACTACAATAATGTAGAAACCCTGTCATTTGAAAATATAGCATTAGTCAAAGATGATGATCTAGAAGAAAATATTGCTACTGACAGTATGGTGAACAAAGCTAAAACGACTAATCAAGATGCACTCGAGCATATTAGAGTAAGGCTCGACACATTGCTCGCAGATCAAACCATTGACGAAGAAAGTAACCCTCTTGAACCCGTTTTTATTTGTGACGCTTTTCGTTCTGCAACACAAACTCTAGATCTAGATATTGCTTCTCTTTTAGTCATTTATAAATTATTTGATCGAAGCGTGGTTTGTGAATTAGAAGGTGTCTATATCGAAGTAAATCGATTTTTTATCGAAAAAGGCATTTTGCCAGATTTAAAATCACAGATTAAGCAACAAGCAAGAAATGCTAGAGCAACACGAGCTGTCAATCAAACTCTACTTGATCAAGGAAACGATTACCAAGAATTTGACCAAAATAATGCTCATCAAACGAATTCACAAGTTTTACTTGGACAAAACTACCAAGATCCCTCGTTAAATCAGGCGGGCGTTTGGAATGTTTTACAGCAATTAATGTCTGATCGACGAGTAACGGAACAGCAAATTGGTCTTCAGGAAGGCACTCAAATACCGGTGATGAATTCTACAGGTGCCAACCCTCAGAATTTTCAGCCTATCAATACACAACAGTTGGTTGCGGCTCTTTCTAGCCTACAACTAAATCAGATACAAAACTCTTTAAATAATTCTGTAATAGCAGAGCAAGTACTTTCAAATACTGATTTGAGAGCATCAATTAGTCAACAAATGCCGGAACTAAAATCTGCAGTTGAGCAAGGTGCGCTAGGACAATATAACGAAGATATGATTGATATTGTTTCAATGTTATTTGACTTTATTTTGGAAGATACCAATCTTAGCTCGGAATTAAAGGGTGTGATTGCAAGGTTACAGATCCCGATGCTAAAAGTCGGTCTTGTCGACAAATCATTCTTTTCTAATCGAAAACATCCTGCTAGAGCGTTGTTAAATGAATTGGCAAGAGCCGGATTGTCTTTGGATCAAAATAATCCTTCAGCTGATTTAGTCTTCAAGAAAATTTCTGACACAGCTGACGTTATTATTAATGAATTTAGCGATGATGTTTCTCTTTTTGATGATTTATTAGAAGATTTTGTTGAGTTTAAAAAACTCAATGATCGTAAGTCGAATATTATTGAGAAAAGAACCAAAGAGGCTGAAATAGGAAAAGCTAAATCAGAAACTGCGCGAAGTGAAGTTAATGTTAAATTACAGGCGATATGCGATGGTTTTGAGATACCTGAAGTGGCTAAATTACTGCTTAAAAATGTCTGTGCTCATACGTTATTGTTAGACCGTTTACAAGAGAATAAGGATAGTTGGAAAAGGCATGTACGTATCGCAAAGTTATTGGTTTGGAGTGTGCAGCCTATTAAGACTGCCGAGCGCCTTGAAAAATTAACTAGTAAGGTACCAATATTAGTGAAAAGCATGCGCAAAGATATTGAGGCTATTTCAATTTCTCCAATTGAATCCACTCATCTTTTAGATGAGCTTGAGTCTTGCCATCGTAATATTATTGAATTTGCACGAGAAACTATTAATAATGAATCAAAAGAAGAACTTCTTAGATTACCAGTAATGGATATCAATAACGATATTGATCTAAGTGGGGAAGCGCTGGATGAATTAGATGAACAAGGTGTTGAAATAGAGATTTCTTCACCTGAGCCATCAAATAAAAATACTCAAGTAAAAGAAATAGTGATCGAGGATATTGGTTTTTCTCAAGCTGAAACAGGACATGTAGAAACTGGTATTACTTCTGAGCCAATTCATATTAACCCAGAAATTCGTGAGAGAGTTGAAGAGTTAAGAGCCGGCAGTTGGGTTGAACTGATGATTGACGATGAGTTTAAGCGTTGTAAGTTGGCCGCAAGAATTGCATCAACAGGAAAATATATTTTTGTAAACCGTAGCGGTATGAAAATGGCTGAATTTTTGACCCATGACTTGTGTGTTACACTGCAATTAGAAAAGCTAAAAATTCTAGATGATGATGCTCTATTTGACAGAGCGTTGGAGTCTGTTATTTCAAACTTGCGGAATATGAAGGCTGAAGCGTAAAATTTACCTAAGCTAACGCCACCATCGAAAAATGGTTGGTTATTCAACGTAAATTTATGATCATTCAGATATTGCACCTACTCGTAAAACAGATCTTAGCGAATCTTTTGACTGGTTCCGATATTTAAATTCGCTTTAGTCGTTTTCAAGTAATATTTTTTAGTAACAACCTAAAAATAATTAATTTTCATGCCTCTGTATTTAACTCAGGTATTTTGGAGTTGCATGCAAATGTAGCT
>CAZRPK010000060.1:0-17395 GCA_964601915.1 uncultured Kangiella sp.
CGTTACTTGAGGAATTCCTGCTAACCTAACTTGATCAACCACATTAATGAGTAAACCAGTTTGAACAGAGGACAAACAATTACCCAAGAGAATGTCTAAGAATCTCTACAAATATATCCGCCCCCATTTCTCTTGCTGTTATAACATTTTCATGAGGGATTGCCTCTGGGTCATCATGAAAGCCTAGCGCTATTTCTATACTGGACTCTCTTAAAATATGAATCACAGGAAAAGGTGAGCGATTTGTATAATTAGCAGGATCATCCTGTTTCAAATCCTCAAAATAATATTGAGGATGAAAACTGGCTAATTGGTAGGTTCCTTCATAACCAAGTTGTTGAATCGCTTCTTCTGCTAAAGACAAGAAGTCTAAATAGTCGAAAAAATTTTCTAATCCTTGTGGAAATATAACAAGCGTCGTTTCTATCGCATCATTCTTATCTAAATATTTTAACTGCTCGACAATCTGACATAGTCTTTCTTCATCATTCGTCTTATCTGAAACATAATATTGTATGGTTTGGTTAATAAATTCTCTTTTCGCAAACGGGCAAAAATTAAATTTAATTATGGTATTTTCTAACCAATATTTGGTTGCTTTAATGACTTTAAATTGATCCACTTCTTCTAAATCCTCAATTAGCTTTTAACTTGTATTAAACTAGTCAAAATTATACTCTACAATTAATCTATTAATGATGATAAACAGAGCTAGGCTGATTTAATCTTTTAATGATCGAGATCAACACCGCTAATTGTTTAAAAACTTTATATAAGCTAAAATGAATATAATTAGATAACTAACCACAACAAACAAACCATATTCACTCCGAGCATTGCTATGCTAAGTTATTGTTATAGTCAGTAAATATACTAACTTGTAACAACTAATACGCTGGTTTTGCCGTAATTAATACTCCCATGAGTTTAATTACCAGGGTTAATTAAGAAATTGATTAGCCTCCCGTATTTGGAAAGGAGCTTTTTTGCAAAAATCAGATATAAATTCTGCAATCAGTAGTGTGCATAATTTTTCACCTAATGCTCCAATAGAGCTAATGGATGATTATGGTCGCTATTTCCCTTACTTACGCCTTTCAATCACTAATGTGTGTAATTTCTCATGTGACTATTGTTTACCAGATGGATATCACTCAACCAATAAAAAATCTTTTTTAGATGGTCAAGAAATCGATCATTTAATTGATGCTTTTGCTGAATTAGGCACAGAAAAGATACGTTTAACTGGTGGAGAACCTTCTTTAAGAAAAGATTTTGACGCTATTATTTCGTCAATTGCTAAAAGAAAAGAAATCTCTCAAATAGCCGCAACGACAAATGGTTATAAATTAAAAGACAATATCAAAGGCTGGGTAAATGCAGGGTTAACGCATTTAAACGTTAGCGTTGATTCACTCGATCCTAATTTATTTCATAGCCTAACAGGTCATAATCGCTTAAAAGGAATACTCTCAGGAATTGACTACGCGCTTACGCTACCTCTAAAGAAAATTAAACTGAATGCCGTATTGCTCAAAGAAATCAATAGTCACCAATTTAAACAGTACTCAGATTACATAAAAGATAGACCGATTAGTATTCGTTTTATTGAATTAATGCAAACGGGTGACAACTTCAATTATTTCAACAAGTATCATATAAGTGCACAAGTTTTAAAAAACTTTTTACTCACTAACGGTTGGATCGAAAAGCTAAGAAAAAAATCAGCGGGGCCAGCCATTGAATACGCTCATCCAGACTACCAAGGTAGCTTTGGTGTGATAGCGCCCTACTCTAAAGATTTTTGTGATTCGTGTAATCGTTTAAGAGTTTCTTCCACAGGTAACTTTCATTTGTGTTTGTTTGGAGAAAAAGGTTATAGCCTACGTCACTTATTACAACATCCGCATCAAAAAGAGGAATTAAAGAAATTGATTGTTGATTCATTAGGTAATAAAAGAAAACAACATTTTCTCCATGATTTAGATACCGGCATTACGCCGAATCTTTCCTTTATTGGCGGTTAGTAAATCACTTCTTTCTTTGTCAAGAGGGATTTGCTTTTACCTCTTCAACACTGTCTACAAATTTTCGACTTTTATTGGTTCAATCTGTTCATCGCTATCAATATTCAACACCTGACGATAGAAACTTAATTCCGCATTTAAAGAATGAATAATGGTTTCTTCTTTTCTAAATCCATGAGCCTCACCTTTGTACAATTGATAGGCAAAAGGTAATCCTTTTTCCCTGAGAGCATCAACCATCATTTCTGATTGATTTGGCGGGACTACTTTATCATCTTCGCCTTGTAAAATTAAAATTGGACAAGAAAGTTTATCCGTAAAATGAATGGGTGAACGATCAATATAGGTTTGCTTTTCTTTAGGATATTCACCAACACAAATATCTAAATACCTCGCTTCAAACTTGTGGCTATCTGTTGCCAAACATTCTAAATCTGAAATTCCATAGCGGCTAGTACCCGCTTTAAATTCATCATAAAAAGTTAACGCACATAATGTTGTATACCCTCCGGCACTTCCCCCTCGAATGAGTAACGAATTTTTATCCGCCAATTTTTGTTTTACTAGATATTGCGTGGCTGCGATACAATCTTCTACGTCGAGAATTCCCCAATTACCAATTAAGCGATCTTTGTACTTTTTTCCAAATCCAGTACTACCTGAGTAATTGACATCAACCACGGCAAAACCTCGGTGTGTCCAAAACTGAATCGCTGAATTAAGTGAATTCATTGTCATGCCAGTTGGTCCACCATGACTCATTACAATTAACGGAGGCGTTATATTTTTTGACGCCTTGTATTTTGAGTTGTTCGGTTTATAGTAAAAGGCATAACAGGTTCTAGTTTTGCTAGTATCTTTTTTATTCGTATCAGAATAATTAACCTCAAATTCAATTGGCTCTGCAATACTTAACTCACATGCAGGTAATGGAAATGGTTTTTCCAAACTAATTAAACGATTTTTCTGTGTTAATAAATCAAACTCATAAATTCCTTCGGAAATTGCTGGACCAGCACCTTTATAATACAGTTTATCTTTGCTCAATAATAAATGCTCGCCAAAGTCTTTTATTGGTAATTCTATAGGTTCAATATGTCCCGTTGACTCATCTATATGACACAACTGTTGTTGACCATCTTGCACATAAACGGCATAAATATGATTATCTTCTGTAATAATGTAAGTTGAACTTGCCAGCGACCATTGAGGAATACTGAAATCTCTATCAATCGGTGTTAATGCATTTTTAACCCCATCTCGACACGAATACAAATTACCCCAACCAGTTGAATCTGAAATATAATGCAAGATAGCATCTTGACTCCATTCTGGTTGATAAACCGATTCTTTTCGCTCTACGGAAACACCGCCTGCAATTTTGTGAACGGCATCCACACGGCCATTTTTATGAAAATCAGCCACCCATAACTCAGCAGAATCCCATGGCATTTCCGGCTGATCCCAACATGTCCAAGCTAATCGATTGGCATTTAAAGTTAAGCGAGGAAAACTATAAAAATCTCTACCGGTCTGAATAACTTGTACTGGTTTAAAGTCGTTGTTAGAAGATAAATGAATGCAAACCAATTCATTGATAACTTTAGATTGAAAATGAGTTTCTCTTACGCATATCAGATATTGATTGTCTTTCGAAACTTCAAAATCAGCATATCGAGCTTCTATTAGTTCTGATTCTTTACAATTTATTTTTTCTGTTAATTGTTCTAACTTGCCATCGTAACGATAAACACATTGATCTTTCGCATTAGCAAAATAGATAACATTATCTTTTACAATATAATCACCACTGCCATATTCGTGAACCTTACTTCTTACACTAATAGTTTCCGGTAATAGATCTTGTAGTTCACCGGATTTATTTCGTTTAACAATAACTCCTCGACCTTTTTCACTAGCTCGACTTTCAAGCCAATAAACGTTATCATCATCTACACACATATGACCATAACGAATACTTTTTTGTGCCAGTACTTTTGCGCTTAAAGGTGAAGACCAACTTCCGTATACTTTTTTTTCTGTCATTTATTAATGAACTCTTATCAATATTAAAATTGCAATCGAGATGCCTATTTTATTACCATTCAATAAAATAGGCTGTTTGATAAAAACAATCCACACCTCGACTTTTGAAATGAGGTTCATCTTCAATAATATCGGCACGTTTTAACAATTCAATATTAGCAAATGAAAAAAGTTTCTCGACTTCAGATTGCTCAACAGAAAATGGAGGCCCAGACATTTGATTTTGATCATAATCTAGAGTAATCAATAACATTTTTGCTTGAGGCAATAATTCTCTCAGATGCTTTACATAACTCAGTCTCAGTTCTTTTGGTAAAGCAATTAGTGCGGCTCTATCATAAATTGAACCACACTGTTTGAATGATTTTTCTGCCAAATCAAAATAATCGCCAACCAATATTTTTATAGAACTGGTGACGCCATCTACCTCATAAATATGATGATTATCTTCTTTTACAATTCTTAGTTCATTACTAATTTGCTCCTGAGAAAAAAACTCATTAGCTGCAATTTCGCTCAATTCACAACCTATCACTGATTTATGTTGTGAAAATAAGTAGCGCATATCCAATGTCTTGCCACAAAGCGGAACAAATACGATCGAACTATCAGAAAATGTTTTATCGAAATATTTTTGAAGTAATGGATGAACATCATTCAAATGAAAACCTATTTCATTTTTTTCCCATTTACTATGCCAAAAATCGCTATCCATTTTTGTATTCCTATTGGAGTCACTTTATATATGTTCAATATTTATTTAAAGAGTCTAGATTCGATGCTCTTTTTCCAAACAGATAAAAAGGCTTTCTCTATCACCGACTGAACAGAAAATGAAAATCTTTCTGAAAATGGCTTTTTAACCTGATAGGAAATCTCAAAAACTTGATTGTTCTCAGAAGCTTTAACAATATAATCATCGCTAGTCGTAATTCCATCGATCAAACCCAAATCTAAAGCCTGAGTACCATACCAATGCTCACCTGTTGCAACTTTATCAATCGCTAGAGATGGTCGATTTTGTGTAATAAAATCTTTGAATAGATCATGCGTTTCTTCAAGTTCTTGTTTGAATTTGGTTCGCGCGGCTTCAGTATTTTCTGAAAACATAGTGATCGTGCGTTTAAACTCACCAGCGGTGTGCTGCTCATAATCAACTTTATTATGCTTTAACAAGCGGTGAAAATTAGGTAGCTCAGCAACGACCCCAATGGAACCTATAATTGCAAAAGGTGCGGCTAATATTTCATCAGCGACACATGCCATCATATACCCACCAGAAGCTGCGACTTGATCAACCACAATAATTAGTTTTAAATTGGCCGCTTTGATTCGAGTTAATTGAGATGCTGCTAACCCGTATGAATGAACCATACCGCCGGGACTTTCTAAACAAACAACTACTTCATCCTTAGGATCAGCAATAGAAATAATAGCTGTAATCTCTTCTCTTAAATTTTCTACCGCTGACGCTTCAACATCACCATCGAAATTAATGACAAACACGCGATGTGATTTTTTTTCTTCATTTTGACAATCGTTCGAAGTTTCAAAAATTTCAGCTTTTACTGGTTCTTCAGTATCTAAAGCAACTTCATTTAAATCATCATTAGCCGATTCTTTTTTAGCTACGTTAGTAGTATTAAATTTTTTAAGCTTCTTATCAGCTTTCAACTTTTTAGCTTTTGCTTTTTTCTCAGCTTTCTCGGTTTTCTTTTTATCTTTTTGTAAAACCTTATATTCATCTTCAGAAAGTACTTCTTCCAACATACCTTCTTTTATATCAGCTAAATCTTCACTAATATTGGTTATCTCAATATGCCCTTCTATCGACTTCTTGTTTTTACTACCTAGCGCTATGATTGAACCAATGACAATAATAATTGCAACGACAATGGTAACGGCTTTGGCTAAAAATATGCCATATTCTGCTAAAAATTCCAAAAAACACCTCAAAAACTATAAAAGAAAGACTGTTCTAAACATTAGCATTAGGCTAATTTCTCTGAACAGTTAAATATGATTGATAAATAGAACACGCTGATTTTACGGGATTATAGACCTAACAACTAGTAATTTATAATCCCAAATAAAGGCATTTTGTAAGCAAAAATAAAATTAAGAGATATCTTGAAGCGAATTAAGTTGAGAGCGCATATTGAGCCATAAACTCCCACTTTCTCTACCATATTTCCAAACGACTTCTTTAAGCTTTTCTTCATCGCCACGACTAACAATTTTACTCAAGGCTAAATAATATTCTTTCGCCTTCGTTCTCGTTTCTTGCTTGTCAAAATAGTAACTGCCGATTCGATAATAGATGTTTCTAAATCCATTAAGCATTAAAACATACACAGGGTTATTAGTTAAAACAGCACATTCATGTTGTACACGCCAATCAAATTCAATAAAGGCTTCGCTAGTTTCAGGAAGATCCTTAACTTTAGCAAATATTTCGCTCATTTTTCCCGGATTTTCTTTCATCGCAAACTTAAATATAATTCCACCAAATTGAGTACGAACATCTAGCAATTGATCAGCAAAATATAAAGAGCCTTCATCATCTAAGCGTGTGATTGTATCTAGAATATGTAACCCCCCAGTTTCCCATATATTATTAACTTGAGTAGGCTTACCATGTTTAATAGTTAACCAACCATCTCTCGCTAAACGCTGTAAAACTTCACGCAACGTTGTTCTAGTCACACCAATTAATTCAGAAAGTTCGCGTTCAGCAGGGAGTATGGTTCCTGGCGCAAATTTACCATTCCAAATAGAATCAACAATATACTCTTCCGCGAAGGCTGCAGGACTGCGTGCGGTAAGTAATTTGGCCATAGAGTTACCCTTAGTGTTTCTTAAAGTTTATTATTTTCACTTCTAACTAATCTACTATCAAGCTTAAATCATGCAAAGTAAAGTATATCAGACTACTGGTCTGATATGTTGCTTAGCTTTTGAATTATCAAAGAAAAGAAGACTTGAACTAATTTTAAAGCTTTTATTATTAAAAACCCAATTTTTATCACGATTAACGCCTAAAGCATTTGGCAATTGACTGAAATACGTCTAATATTTCTTTACAGTTCAATGATTTAACTTTTTACTAATCTGGACATCCGTGCCTTGCACAGATTATTTTAACAAATTATAATAAATTTGGAACTATTCGACACAAAAGGATTCAATATGCAACGCTCACTCCCTCTAGCTTTTCTCGACAATTTTTTAGGAAACGCCCCTGATTGGTACAAACATACCATTATTGCCTTTTTGATTATTAATCCTATCGTACTATATATGTTTGGTCCGTTTATTGCTGGTTGGATGATTGTTGTTGAATTTATATTCACATTAGCAATGGCGTTAAAATGCTACCCCCTTCAACCTGGCGGTTTAATAGCAATTGAAGTGTTACTTATGGGATTAACGACGCCGCATCATTTAGGGGTGGAAATAGCTTCACAATTAGAAGTTATTTTATTGTTGATCTTTATGGTCGCAGGTATTTATTTTATGAAAAACCTGTTGCTTTTCGCGTTTACAAAAATATTATTAGGCGTTCGTTCAAAAGTCATTTTGTCATTACTTTTCTCAGCTATGGCAGCCTTTTTGTCTGCCTTTTTAGATGCCTTAACCGTCACAGCCGTTATCATTTCGGTTATTACCGGTTTTTATGGTGTGTATCATAAAGTTGCATCCGGCAGAAAGCCTCATCACGATCATGACCATTCCAGTGATGAAAATGTAGAGACATCCCACAAAGATGATTTACACCAGTTCCGCTCATTTTTACGATCTCTTCTTATGCATGCTTCAGTCGGCACCGCTTTAGGTGGTGTTTGTACGCTAGTTGGAGAACCTCAGAACCTTGTTATTGCTGGCGTTGCTGATTGGCAGTTTGCAGAATTTTTCTTTAGAATGTCGCCTGTTACTATGCCTGTATTAGTTGTTGGTTTAACCACTTGTGCTTTGTTAGAAATGACTGGAAAATTTGGCTATGGTGCAAAAATACCTGAATCGGTAAGAGCCATTATTGAAGACGATGCGGCTAAAAAGTTAGAAGAAAGAACGACTCGTGATGTTGCCGAATTAATCGTTCAAGCAGCTGTTGGTATATTCTTAGTTCTTGGTTTACTAAATCAGTGGGCAGAAGTTGGTTTGATCGGTTTAGCCGTTATTGTACTAATTACCGCCTTTACTGGAATAGTTGAAGAACATCAATTAGGCAAAGCTTTTGAAGAAGCATTGCCCTTCACCGCTTTGCTCGCAGTATTTTTTGCAATAGTCGCGATGATTGCCGAGCAACAACTATTCGGACCTATTATCCATTGGGTATTACAGTTAGAGGGTTCCAACCAAATTGGGATGTTTTATATAGCTAATGGTTTATTGTCGATGATTAGCGATAACGTTTTTGTGGGCACCGTTTATATAAAAGAAATTGAGGTTGCATTAAGAAATGGAATCATTAGTAGAGATACCTTTGATCAACTTGCTGTTGCGATTAATACAGGGACTAATATCCCGAGCGTTGCGACTCCAAATGGTCAAGCTGCATTTTTATTCCTTTTAACTTCAACACTCGCTCCACTGGTTAGACTCTCTTATATGAAGATGGTAAAAATGGCACTGCCTTATACCATTACTATGTCTATCACTGGATTCTTTTTCGTCTTCTATTATTTACAACCGATGACTGACAAAATGTATGAGAATAAT
Organism: uncultured Kangiella sp.; assembly: GCA_964601915.1. Lineage (GTDB taxonomy): Bacteria > Pseudomonadota > Gammaproteobacteria > Enterobacterales > Kangiellaceae. The sequence continues at coordinate 8,796 of CAZRPK010000060.1, forward strand.
ATTATTCATCATCATGTTGCACAGCCCGTGGATGCTGATGGGCACGGTAAGAAGGAATCTGGACATTAATAATTAAGGCAGAAACTTATAAGCACTCAATAAAAGTCCTCTAATGAGGCTTTTTATTGGCTATTCGTATCTAAAAAAATCAATCGTAATAACTTTCTAAAAATGCACCAAAGCTCATTTTATCATTTTTTTCCATTGCTAATTTATTCAGATGTGACAGTTTAGCGACTTGCTGATAGTGTTCTAAGCGCTCTTTAGATAATGGATTATTAACAAACTCTTCTTTATGTTTTTTAGATAACTCGTAAGCCAAAGGAAAGAACCCTTCTTCACTATTTTCAATTTTTTTAACTATCCTGCCAGAAAATGTTTTATCAAAATCTTGAGTCTGTTCATTTAAGTTCTTTAAAGTTTCAGAATGTTCTGAAATAGAGTAGGTTTTATCAAGCATTTCTGCAAAAGGCTTCATATTATCTAACATATTTATGGTTAGCTCTTTAATGCATATACAACTATTTTGAACAGACAAACAAAGTTCTGGATGACGGCCATTTAGTACGACTCGGTCGAAATTAGCGGTATTTTGACCTTTCTCTCGAGCGGTAATCGGTTCTGATTTTGCAAATAAACAAGTCAATAATAACGTATCAATAAAAGCCATTTGATTAGATTCTAAACCGATAGGTGAAAAGGGATTTATATCTAATGCCCTAACTTCAATATATTCAATTCCATGGAGTTTAAGCGCTTTAGTTGGACGCTCTCCTGATTTAGCAACTCGTTTAGGTCGAATACTGCCATAAAACTCATTTTCTATTTGCAGAATATTAGCATTTAATTGTTGATACTCTCCATCGTGAATAACACCTAAAGAACGATAATAAGGATCTTCTGTTCTAATTGCCTTTTCTAGTGCGGCTATATATGAAGGTAAGCAGTTATAGCCAACGTTAAGTTGACTCTGAACTTTATTTTGGTAACCAAGATCACTCATTCTTAATGAAGTAGAATACTTTCCATATCGAGTACCTGGAACCAATTCGTCAAGGTCAATATTCTTACCTTGGATAAAACTTTCACACAAAGCTGGTGACGCTCCATAAAACAATGGAATTAACCATGAGTAACGTAAGTAGCTTCTAATCATTCCCATGTATTTCTCTGAAATAAAGTCTTTTAATTCTAAATCAGATCCTTCTTTTTCGTAAAATGCTTGCCAAAAACTCATCGGAAGCGAAAAGTTGTAGTGAACGCCTGCAATAGTTTGCATAAACCGACCATAACGCTCACCTAGGCCAATACGGTAAATCTCTTTCATTTGCCCGCTATTAGATGGTCCGTAACGAGCAATGGGAATGTCCTCTTCTCTACCCATAATACAAGGCATGCTCATTCCCCATAACACTTCATCACCTAAATATTGATAAGCGAACTGGTGTAATTCATACATGGTATTTAATGGCGCACTTCGATCGGTTGAAGGTGGAGTTATGAATTCGGGCAATGCTTCAGAATAATCAGTGGTTATATAGGGGTTTGTTAAAGTTGCACCTAACTCTTTAGGATGAGATGATTTTGACAGGTAGCCATCGGGCTGAATTCTAAGACTTTCTTTTTCTAAACCTCGCTGGATCCCAGAAAGGTGGGATGATAAATCAGTCGCTAAAGCTAGATTATTAATCTCTAATGGTTGCATCGAATAACGTCCTTTATAAATTGGAATTTAAAATTTAGAGTCTCAAAGTAAATTTTTAAATATTGCGCTAAACCCATTATGAATCTTGAATGATGATAGATATATTAGCAGTTACGAATACTGGCCATTTTTTATCAATATTTCAAGCTTTAATATTAAATTAATAGATATCATATATACATATTCGTTATATAATATGTCTAAAGTTTTCTTATCTGACGGCAAACAGCTAAACCAATAACAATACTAGATACTTTCAAGCCAAAGGTTTAATTCATCTATTGTGAAAATCCAACCTAACTCGCTTTCATTTGATTTTAACACAGGTATTCTAATTCCATAGTTCTCAATCAATTTGTCATCATTAGCAATTTCTACTAATTTCAGTTCAAACTTATTAGCAAATGATGATTTATGATTTATTAAATAATAAATCATTTGACAAGCTTCATCACATAAATGGCAGCCTGATGTTGTCATTAGTTCGACAACCATTTTATTATTCGAATTTGCTAAAATCATTTTTATTTAGATAATACATTTAAATGTTTTGAATTCTCCAACATCGATGTAATGGACGTCTAAAAAAGTCCATAGATGTTGTTTGTTTTGTAATTTCATGGATCAAAATTTTCGCATTATTTGATTCTTCATATTTTTCAGCATTAAATTCCATTTTAAACTGCTTAAAGTTATTGGAGAAATAGAGTGTTCCTTTATCACTTAATAATTTCATACATTGTGATATTAATAATTTATGGTCACTCTGAATATCAAAATGATTTTCCATTTTTTTAGAATTTGAAAATGTAGGAGGATCTAAAAAAATGACATCATATTTCAAATTGGAATCTACCGCTTCTTTTATCCAAAGCAAAGTATCATCTCTAATAAATTCATTTTTATCTAAAGACAAACCATTTAATTCAAAATTATCTTTTGCCCAGTTGAGGTAAGTATTGGACAGATCAACGCTGGTAGTTTTACTTGCTCCGGCGCTGGCAGCATAAACTGAAACAGAAGCAGTGTAACAAAAAAGATTTAAAAATAATTTACCTGTACATTCCTTAGCAATTATTTGACGTATGTTACGATGGTCAAGAAATAACCCCGTATCTAAATAATCTTTTAAATTGACGATGAATTTCCTACCTGATTCTACAATGTTGAAATCATCTTTTTCTATTTCCTGCCCTGCCTCATCTCGACCTTTCGTTTCGTATTGCCAATCACCTTTTTGCTGTCGCCTCTGCTTTATATAAACCGATGACATAGATAATTCAAAGATACCGGCTACCACTCGATGTAAATCCTTAATTCTTCTTATCGCCGTCTTTTCATCAACCGATTTTGGCGCGCGATACTCTTGTATATGAATCCTATCTTGGTACACATCAATTGCAGCATTGTATTCAGGTAAATCAGCGTCATAAACACGATAACAACTAATATCATTCTTCTTTAAAAAGCCTTTAAGTTTTTTTCTGTTTTTTTCTATCCGATTATTTAGCTGAAGTGCTGCGTCAGTTAATCTGTCTTTATAGTTTTCACTCGAATTTTCTGATACTCGTTTTTGCAAATAGTTTTTCTGTTCAAGATCAAAATTTAAAAGTTCACAAGCAATACTTCCATTATTAAATTTATAGATTTTTTTCGCTCTTATTCCTAAAGAGTGTCCAAATACTTTATTGGGACTAAGTACAGAAGCATTCCAACCTGAAAATTTTTCTTTTAATAATTCACCAAGCTCAGTATAAAGTTTTTTAACTTGTTCAAAGTCGCCCAGTCTTTCGCTATAAGGCGGATTAACGATGACTAAGCCGTTGGCTGGTATTTCTATTTGGCTAACTTGATCGATTGCCGCAATGTTGACTTTTATATTGTTTGATAAATCATAGTGATGCAACATTTCTAAATTCGATTGAGCTACAGAGATCACCTTTGGGTTTAAGTCACTTCCCATGATGTGTAAATTTTCTTTATTTTTATTGTTCTCAAAACGTTTGTTGGCATTTTCAACAGTTTGTTGCCAAAGCTCACTATTAAATTGATCCCAACCAAAGATTCCTAAATATTCACGGTATGTACCTGGCGCTATATCAAGAGCCATCATTGCAGCTTCAATAAGAAACGTTCCCGAACCACACATAGGATCATACAAACTTAATTTCGACACTTCATCATCCTGATCCTCAAACTCACGACAACGCTTTAACCAGCCTGCTCTAATTAGTAATGCCGACGCCAAATTTTCTTTGATTGGAGCTGCCCCACCCTGCTCTCTATAACCTCGATGGTGTAGACCAACCCCAGCCAAGTCTATTGATAGTGTCACTTGGTTTTGCCTAATTCGACATTGCAATACAACATCAGGTCTATCAAATTCAACATCAGGTCTTTGTTCGTCCATGTCAGTGTAATGATCAACTATGGCATCTTTAATACGTTGGGATATAAATTGAGTATGAGATAATTCAGAGCGAAAACTTTGTGAGTGAATGACAAAACTTGCATTACTTTTGATATGTTGTGACCAATCAATAATTGACACTTGGTCATATAAAGCCTTTTCATCTTTCGCTTCAAATTTTGCAACTGGATAGAGCACACGACTAGCCACTCTACTCCACATTAAAATATCATAAAGTATTGACCATTCTGCATCAAAGTTGACTAATGATAATCCTTCTTTAACATTTTTAGCGCCTAATTCTTTTAGCTCATCAACTAGAAGATATTCTAAACTCGTTGCGCAAGTGGCAAAAAACTGTGGCATATTAGTTCCTTTCAAGTTCGTTTCCTTTAAATTCGAAGCCTTTCAACGCTTTTGCGATCGAATGAATTAATCTTGGACCTTGATAAATGAATCCAGAATAAATTTGTACTAACGTCGCACCCGCTTCAATTTTTATTTTTGCTTTAGAGGTATCATCAATGCCTCCGACCCCAATAATAGGGAATGCACCATTGATTTTTTCTGAAAGCTTTTTAACAACTTCAGTGCTAGCGTCAAAAATAGGTACCCCACTTAATCCGCCTTGCTCATTAGAGTAAGATAAACCTTCGACTCCATTTCTAGAGAACGTCGTATTGGTTGCAATTAAACCATCAACTTCATATTTAAGAAACGTCTTGACCAAACCATCAATTTCTTCATCATTTAAATCAGGCGCAATTTTAATAAGGATTGGTTTTCTTATAGAGTACTTGTTGTTAAGTTCTTTTTGTTTTAATTTTATTGCACTGAGTAATTCATCAAGAGCTTCTCCAAACTGAAGTTGTCTTAAATTGGCTGTATTGGGTGATGAAATATTAATCGTAATATAACTAGCATAGGGATAAATTTTTTCTAAACAAATCAGGTAATCTTGTGTTGCCTCTTCTACAGGGGTATCAAAATTCTTACCTATATTAATTCCTAAGATACCTTTAAATTTTGCTCTTTTTACATTTTCAATTAAGTTATCAACGCCAAGATTATTAAAACCGAAACGATTGATTAAAGCTTGAGCTTTAGGTAAACGAAATAATCTAGGTTTTGGATTACCTAATTGTGCTCTTGGCGTTACCGTCCCTACTTCGATATGCCCAAATCCCATTGCGGCAAAGGCATCAATACACCGAGCATCTTTATCTAGTCCAGCAGCTAACCCAATTCTATTTGGAAAAGTTAAGCCAAAGCATTCAACTGGATCATTGATCAATTTCTGAGAAATTAATGATTGTAATGGTGTATTTTGAATTTTTGCCAGCCAATGCAGAGTAAGATCATGCGTTTTCTCAGCGTCTAGCTGAAATAAAAAGGATCTAGCAATTGGATAAAACAGATTTAACATTTGACTGAGTGTATTTGTAAATTTTGCGGATTATATAGTGCTTAGAGCAATTTGTCCCATAAAACTGCCTTCAAATTAGAGTTAAGGCAACAGGTATACCCTAGTTTTTACTACTAAAAATCAAATCTAAGTTACCTTTTGATTGATATTCTATAGGTGTTTCCTTGAGCCTAGTACCTTTTCCCATGCTGAACTCTCCTTTGTCATCGACTTTAAAAGGTTCATTATCACGTGAAACCTCGTTAGAAGCCTGCCACAGCATAACGGCTTGCATAGCATTATCTAACTGTTCTTTAGTTAATTTATCACCATTTGACCATTTGCCGAGTTCAACAGCTTCTCTTAATTTACAAATAGTTTCGTTATCTAATTCATTAACGTATTGCTGGTAATCCATGTCTACCTCAAACTTTATTGTTTTGTAACGATACAAATTAACACTTAAATAGAAAATTTAAGTGTTTCACGAGTATATTACGCTAGCATTCAACAGCACTTTAGTTTTATCATACTCTAATCCTCATAACTAAAACAGAAACAGGTGATCAAATGTCCTTAACGAATGCAATCGCTCTAATTTATGGTCCAAATCAAGAATGGCCTAATATTTCTGAAAAGAAACAAAGTATTCCTCATATTTATCTAACTTATTTGATATTTTTCGCAGCTATTCCTCCTGCTTCAGCATTTATTGGTAGTACTTATGTTGGTTGGCAAATTGGCTCAGGTGATCTTCATACGCTAACAGCAATGAGCGCTCTTTATTTATCTATTTCTGCATATATTGCTATTTTAGTTGCGGTATTTGTTTTATCGTTATTTATTCAATGGATGGCTAAAACTTATGGAGCCAATCCAACTCTTGCCCAATGTGTTAATCTAACGGCTTATAGTTTTACACCATTGTTTTTGGCTGGTTTTTTGGGTGCATTTCCAATTCTTTGGTTAGATATGCTGATATCGTTGATTGCTATTGGAATGGCTATACGCCTTCTTTACAAAGGTGTTCCACACCTTATGAATATAAGTGAAGAAAAAGCATTTTTGTTTTCTAGCTCGATCCTTACTGTATCAATGGTTAGTTTAGTCGGCATGTTAGCAATTACTGTGATATTTTGGGGTTCAGGTATTGCTCCCGTTTTCCAATAGATCGTTTTTCAAACTTCTATCAACCTAGAATATAAAATTATAATGATTAATCTAATATTTATTAAGACTAGTCATTATTTAGGTTAGTGACTATTTAGACTATTAATAGAGAATAAAATGGCAAGCATCTATTGGTTAATTCCTTTAACGTTAGTTATATTGGCATTAGCCATTACTATATTTTTTTGGGCTGTTAAGGATGGTCAATATGATGATCTTGATGCTGAAGGATCTAAGATTTTATTTGACGATGATCAACCTAAATGATATTTACTTATCCAATAAATAACTAAGAACTAGATAAATCCATTGAACAAATTCACAGTTTACACCATTATTTTTAGTGCCTTTGCTTGTATTGATTTTTTGCTTTGTACTGAGACTCAAGCTATAAATGCAAACCTTACAATTCCTAGAGAATTTCATGTTTTAGCAGTCAATGGAAAGAAATATTTAAATCGTTTTATTCAAGATCATCAATTGATACCTTTGACTCAAGAGAAAAATCGAATAGCTATGAAATACCAAGCTGTTTGGAGTGATAAAAACAATAACGTTTCGACTATTAAATCTAAGGTATTTATTGTCAATTTTTATCTCAATAGAAAAGAAAACTTCCGATTAACTTATATAAAACCCGCCACGTTATCCGCCAGTATTCAATATTCAAAATCGCCTCATATTAAACTGGTTAATGATAAATATTTTTCTCTAGATCTCAACATATCTTTCCCTTCTAGTCAGTCAATATTTTTTTTAACTGAGCAAACTAGAAATATTATAAGCCTTAAAAAACAACAGAATCCCATTATTATTAACAGTAATAAAAACACAAAATAATCAGCCTGAGAAATTAAATGTACGATATCATTATTAGCGGAATTATACTTGGTTTAATGGGTTCTGGACATTGTGTTGCAATGTGTGGAGGCATCATATCTAGCTTATCGATTACAACTAAAACAGCGTATAATGAGAAAAGTGAAAAAAATATTTCAATTCGAGAGCTAAACAATAAATCAAGTAGTTGGCTTCCAATTTTATTATATCAAATTGGTAGAATATCAAGCTATGCGTTAGCAGGATTACTAGTAGGTATTGTTGGCAATTTATTCGGAACATCTGTAGAAAATTTAACACCAATCCCTTTGTTAAAAATATTTTCATCTTTATTAATTATTTTAATGGGGATAAATATTGCTCGTATCCCTTTAGGAAAATTCAACATTGAAATAATTGGCCAATATTTTTGGAATTTAATTAAACCACTTAGCAAAAACCTATTCCCCGTAGATACGCCATATAAGGCAATGCTTTTAGGTAGCATTTGGGGATGGTTACCCTGCGGTTTAGTTTATACCAGTTTAGGATATGCAGCCTCAACCGCCGATAGTTTATCTAGTGCTACATTTATGTTTTCATTTGGTTTAGGCACGTTACCGAGCACTCTACTAATAAGTGCTATGAGCATAAAAATCAAAAAAGTACTTAATAATTTAATGGTTATTCGCATAACTGGTGCAATATTTGTCATTACTGGCGTATACATGCTGATTAATTTAATGAGTAATCCAGCAGCACATATGTACCATTAGCATGATTAAAAATCACTAATAGCTTCAGCTGTTTCTAATGTTTTTCTAGATGCCCCTGATATTTTGACTGGTTATCTGCAAAGAGTTTTTTCATCTTTTCTTTACTAGATTCATCACAAAAACATTGACCAGTAGAAACAATTCTAGCAATTGGAAATAATTAATGATTAGAACGTATTTTGCCAATTAGCTTTTTTAATATTTATACTAGCAATTCCACTAGAATGAACTTGTTTATATTTTGCTTTAAATATTCTATTGAGCTATTGCAAATGAATTGATTCTTGAATTCAAGTTTTAATAAAAAGAGCTTAA
>CAZRPK010000061.1:0-17181 GCA_964601915.1 uncultured Kangiella sp.
TAATATTAAATTCTTACTTTTTAAGTTATTGGATGCAAATTCCACCAGAACTAATTTAGCAACAATGAGCTTTTTAACCGCCCGACTAACGGTATAGGAATCCAAACGCCCAAGATAGGCAATGTCTGCTGCCTTAATGGGCATAAAAGTGCCAATATTGAGTAAGACTCTAAGCTCTCTTGGTTCTAACTCACTAATTTCCTTAATTAAAGCATCTTTATTGAGCTGTAATAGATTAGTCACTACGGCTAATTGAAATGGCAAGTGATCATATAAATCAAGTGGTTTATCAATTGATGGGCTAAGTTTAAATTGATGTTTTTTATTAGGTGCGACTATATTAACTTTCACAATTAACAAATTTAGGATGGAAAAAAGCCATTTTAACAAGTTTTATTCTTATTTGTTAGCTATGAAATCAATTGATTTTATTAAACTCTAACCCATAAGTTCTAGACAGAGGTTAAGATCGATAAACATTTGTTTTTATATTCGTGATCTTAACTGTAGTCCAGTATTAAACGTCATTCTTTTTGAGTTCGAAACAATGAATTTTGTCGGGTTAACGTTGTATCAAAATCTTTAGGGAGCTCTTGACTCATACCGGTTAACAAATCCACTGTATCTCTAATGCGAACTGTAGAATGTGGTACTTTTGCATAATCAACAGGTAGACAGTTTTCTAAAGGCTCCTCTTCTGCATTTTTAAAACGAATAGCGACCCCAGAATATTTTTACCTTCGGTACACCATAATAAAGAGTCTTCATGTTTTTTGTAAAGGCTGGTTGGGGCTCCCTTTTGGAGCCTCTTTTCCAATAATAGCGGCTTTCATTGATTTTACCGAACCTTCAAACAAGTCTTGTTTACTAAAATTAATTGGTAAATCAGGTGAAGAACAAAAAGAATCTTTTAAAGATGGCAATCTAAATAGTGGTAATCGTTTATGTTTTAATATTTGTAATACACCAGCACATGTACTGAAATAAATAAGCGATGTGGGTATATCATTGTTTTTCAACGTGACTTCCTTTAATGCAGTTAATAATTGAAAGCTGGGAGCAAAAAGCTTAATTTAGCGATGCTTTTTTGACTCTATTTAGTGTAGCTCAATAGTTTCAATATGTTTAAATATTGCAAGGATTTTCTTTGATTTTTATAACGTAAAAATTACCAAATTTTCTTTACTTCGCCCATCATCACCTATATATTGTGTGTCTGCATTACGGATATCCACTAGATGTAGTAATCCTTTGTTTTGAAAGGTTTTTTTGAAATTTTGCTTTTTAGACCCATATGGTCTTTATAATTAAAATTTACATCCGTAAATTGTACATATTTTATGCATTAGATATCAACCAACTTATTAACACTCGTTGAATATCTAAACAAAAAAATAATAATATTTAAGTAATCATAACGACTACAAAAATAATAACTTATTTTCAGAGGGAAACGGTTAATGGTAGCCAAGTTAAAAGAAACTAATTCAAATATAACCACACCTGAAAACTTTCAAATCAAATTTCAAGAAACATCTTTTGATATTTGGCAAACGAAATATCAGCTAAAAAGCAAAGATGGTAAAATTGTCGATAATAATATCGATCAAACCTACCAGCGGGTTGCTCAAGCAATTGCTCTTGTAGAAGATGATGATAAGCAGGAAAGCGTACACAAAGACTTTTTATGGGCATTAAGAAATGGCGCTATCCCTGCAGGTCGTATTATGTCTAATGCCGGAGCATTAGAGCATAAACCAGCAACATCAACTATCAATTGTACCGTTTCTGGCAGTATTCAAGATTCTATGGATGATATCTTAGAAAAAGTTCATGAAGCCGGCTTAACTTTAAAGGCAGGTTGTGGAATTGGTTATGAGTTTTCAACATTAAGACCAAAAGATGCTTATGTTTCTGGCGCAGGTGCTTATACTTCTGGTCCATTATCCTTTATGGATATCTACGATAAGATGTGTTTTACCGTTTCTTCGGCTGGTGGTCGTCGTGGCGCTCAAATGGCAACTTTTGATATCAGTCATCCTGATGTATTGGAGTTTATCAAAGCCAAACGGGAAGATGGTCGATTAAGACAATTCAATTTATCATTGTTAATCACTGACGAATTTATGCAAGCCGTTATAAATGATAAAGATTGGAATTTAGTTTTTCCAATGACTGAAAAAGAAGTAGAGCTTGATGATATTGATTTACAAGATTCTAGTAAAGTGGTTTGGCGCGAATGGCCAATAACAGAAAGCTATGTTTGCAATAAAGTCGGTCAAGTGGCATGCAAAATCCATAAAACCATCAAAGCCTCTAAGCTTTGGAACTTAATTATGTCATCAACCTATGATTTTGCGGAACCTGGTTTTATCTTGATTGACCAAGTGAATGAAAATAACAACAACTGGTTTTGTGAAAATATCAGAGCGACTAACCCTTGTGGCGAGCAACCTCTTCCACCCTATGGTTCGTGTCTGCTTGGTTCAATTAACTTAACTCGTTTTGTTAACCAACCTTTTACCGATAATGCCACTTTTGATTGGGATAAGTTTAAAAAGGTCATTAGTATTTTCACTCGAATGCTCGATAACGTAGTTGAGATAAATGGTTTACCTTTAATCGGACAACGAGATGCGATTAATTCAAAACGCCGACACGGAATGGGATATTTAGGTTTAGGATCAACCATTACCATGCTTTGTAAAAAATACGGCTCACAAGAATCCATCAAATTTACTGAAGAGATTACGAAAGTACTAGCAATTGAAGGGTGGAAAGCCGCGCTTGACCTCAGTAAAGAAAAAGGCGCAGCTCCAGTCATGAATGAAGACTTTGAAGTCACTGGCGAAATGTTATTTAAACGCCCAGAAATGAAGAAAGATGGCTATCAAGTAGGCGATAAAATAAAAGGTAAAATTTTGCACGCTAAGTACAGCCGTTATATGCAAAAAATTGCTCAAGAAGAACCTGAACTAGTTGCTGAATTAGCAAGACTCGGCGCTCGATTTACTCACCATTCATCCATCGCTCCAACAGGTACTATTTCACTATCACTTGCAAACAATGCAAGTAACGGAATTGAACCAAGCTTTGCACATCATTATGCAAGAAACGTGATCCGTGCGGGCAAAAAGACCAAGGAAAAAGTGGATGTTTATTCTTTTGAATTGTTAGCTTATCGCGCATTAGTTAACCCTAAAGCAATGCCCTATTCCGAAAAAGAAGAAGAACAATTGCCAGATTATTTTATTACCGCAGATAGCATTACGCCCACTCAGCATGTTGATATTCAGGCGGCATCACAAAAATGGATTGATTCATCAATTTCTAAAACAGCTAATGTGCCAACGGATTTTCCGTTTGAAGAATTCAAAGATATTTACACTTATGCTTATAAATCAGGTTTAAAAGGTTGTACAACTTTTAGGTTTAATCCTGAAGTATTCCAAGGTGTTTTAGTGAAAGAAGAAGATCTAAAAAATACCACTTACCAATTCACTTTAGAAGATGGTAGCAAAGTAGAATATCAAGGTGATGCAGAAATTGAATATGATGGCGAAACTCATACTGCGGCTAATCTCTTTGATGCGCTTAAAGAAGGTTATTACGGTAAGTTTTAAACGCCATATTTAATAAAAATAAATTCTAGGAATTAGAAATGACAAACAAAATTACGCAACCAATTGTTGGTTACAAAGTAAAAAAAGACGAAGTTGAAGAAGTTAAAGCCGTCGAAACAAAACCATCTGCAGAGATTATTCAAATGCACGAAAGTGTACAACGCCCAGAAATGCTGTTGGGTTCTACCTATAAAATAAAGACGCCTCTTTCAGAGCATGCTCTTTATATGACGATTAACGACATAATCCTTAATCAAGGAACAGAGCACGAACAACGTCGTCCATTTGAAGTATTTGTTAACTCAAAAAATATGGATCATTTCATGTGGGTTCTTGCATTAACGCGAGTTATCTCTGCAGTGTTTAGAAAAGGCGGTGACTGTACATTTCTGGCTGAAGAGCTACAGGCAGTCTTCGATCCAAAAGGTGGATATTTTAAACCTGGCGGAAAATACATGCCTTCATTGGTTGCAGAAATAGGCCACGTCATTGAAAAACATTTCAAAATGATCGGCATGCTTAAAGACGATGGTTTAGATGAACACCAACAAAAATTAGTTGATGCAAAACGTGCAGAATACAAAGCAATGGAAACAGCTAGTAACTCTCACAATGTTGGCGAATTTCCTGATACAGCGCAAATGTGTGCTAAGTGTATGACTAAAGCTGCGATACTAATGGATGGTTGCATGACTTGTTTGAGTTGTGGTGATAGTAAGTGTGGTTGATAGCAAGTTGTTCTCTGAACAAAATCATATTCGATAAATATTGTTCTACTTGAAATGAAGGTTAGGTTGAGGGAAGAAACCCAACAATTTAAGATGAAAAATTAGCCACTCCTTCAATTAATATTAGATTGCCATTTATCTACACCTATTCAGTAATTCCTCAAAAAGTGGGGGGTAATGGTGTTTTAGGGCGGGTTTATAATGAATTCACTCAGTTGAGGTATTTTACCCAACTTTTGAATTCGATCGTTTAGGAATGCTAAGAACGAAATATTATGGCGTTGGCACGTTTTCTTAAGTGATAAAAAGGTATCCACCGCCTCTTCAAGAAGTTCATCTAAAGAATATTTTTTGAAATCTGGTGAAATTGACATTATTTGATAATTATTCCTTTAAGTACACAACTACTTATGAGTAGTCATTTGATTTATAAATTAATCAAGGTGATGATTATAGTGTGGTCAATTAAATTCAGGTTTATTAATTGTTTAACATGCCTCTGTATTTAACTCAGGTATTTTGGAGTTGCATGCAAATGTAGCTTAGTTCTCTGATATTTCAAGATCTTCGGCATATTACTGAGTAAGGTGCAGAGGCATGTTGTTTAATCAACACTCAATAATATTAACCGCTAAACCACCTCGTGCGGTTTCTTTGTATTTATTCATCATATCTTTGCCTGTTTCACGCATTGTTTTTATTACTTTATCCAATGAAACTTTTTGCTGCCCGTCACCTTGTAATGCTAAACGAGAGGCATTAATTGCTTTCACTGCTCCCATAGCATTTCTTTCTATGCAAGGAACTTGGACGAGTCCACCAACGGGATCGCAAGTTAATCCCAAGTTATGTTCCATACCAATTTCTGCGGCACATTCAACTTGCTGAGGTGTTCCGCCGAGAGCTTCTGTGAGTCCGGCTGCAGCCATAGAACAGGCGACGCCAATTTCCCCCTGACAACCAACTTCTGCACCAGAAATAGAGGCGTTAAGTTTATATAAAATACCAATGGCTGCAGAAGATAACAAAAATCGTCTAATGTTTTTTTTATCTTTCGGTTGATAATATGTGATGTAATATTTTAAAACCGCTGGGATTATTCCTGCGGCTCCATTAGTTGGAGCTGTTACAACTCTACCTCCCGCTGCATTTTCTTCATTTACAGCAAGAGCAAAAAGATTCACCCAGTCCATTGCACAAAGAGGATCTTTGTTTGTACTTTGGCTATTTAATTTTCGATATAAAGTGGCTGCACGACGTCTTAGTTTTAAACCACCTTTCAATATGCCTTCTGTCTGAATTCCTTTTGAAATGCACTGATCCATTGTCTTCCATAAAAGATCAAGACCCTGATTAATTTCTTTTTTTGTTCGCCATATTTTTTCATTTTCTAGCATTAGACCGCTGATGCTTCTGCCAGACTCTTTTGCCATTGTAAGCATAGTTTCACCTGTTTGAAAATCATAAGGAAGTTTTAAATGTTTTTCAGTTAATGCTTTAGTTTCGGTTTCTTCCCCTATAACAAATCCACCGCCAACTGAATAATAGGTTTTTTCTAAAAGTGTATTTCCATCACAATCAAATGCTGTGAATTTCATCCCATTGGCGTGTTTTTCTAAGGTTTTACGTCGATGAAATATAATGTCTTGTTTTTCATTAAAACAAACCCTCAGTTTTTCATTTAACTGTAGTTTTTTATTTGTTCTTATAGTGTTTAGTCTATCTTCAATTGTATCGGTATCAATTTGATCGGGTATTTGTCCTTCTAAACCTAATAGTACCGCAACATCTGATCCATGTCCTTTCCCTGTATGACCTAACGAGCCGTAAAGATCGGTTTTTATTCTAGTGACAGAGTTGTCATTACTCAACAATTTAGTAACAAATATTTTTGCAGCGCGCATTGGTCCAACTGTATGTGAGCTTGACGGGCCAATGCCAATCGTGAATAAATCAAAAACAGATACGGCCAAAATATTTCTCCCATAAATTCGAATTTTTAATCAATGTATTCTCGGTGCCAAAGTTCTAACACCAATAATTGCCAAAGAATTCGATGATGATCTTCTATGCCTGCTCTATGTTCTTTAAGGATTTTTTGAATTTCATTTTGCTTGAAATATCCGCGAGCATGAGAAATATCACTATCAATTATATCTTTAACGAAATCAAATAATTCACCTTTAAACATAATTGAAAGTGGGGTAGGAAATCCAAGTTTTTTTCTATAAAGAATTTCTTCAGTTAAGTAAGGTTCCATTGCTTTTTTTAGAATGTATTTATTTTCGTAACCCTTAAAACGGTATTTGCTTGGCATAGTTGCTGCAAATTCAATAAAACGATGATCTAAAAAAGGTACACGCAACTCTAATGACGCAGCCATGCTCATTCGATCAGCCTTAATTAATAAATCATTGACTAGCCATGTTTTTATATCTAAATATTGCATTTTGGTTTGCAGATCATCATTCTTTGTATAATCATAAAATGGTTTCAATTTTGATTGATTATTATTATTTTTGACATATTCAGAAAATTTCGTACTGTAGAGTTTGTTTTTTTGTGAGTTTTCATAAAATGAAACGCCTGAGTAACTTTGCTCAATAGACATTTCACTTAAATCAGCATACTTAGCCCATTTAGTTCCTAATGTTCTTAATATAGGATTTAAAATTAGTTTGCGAATAAAATTTGGAATTTTTTTATACTGCTCGACCACATGCATATATTTATAAATGGGGTAACCACCAAATACTTCATCCGCTCCTTCGCCTGATAAAACCACGGTCACTTTTTCTTTGGTCTTTTTGGATAAATAATAGAGTGAAATGGCTGCAGCTTCAGTAACAGGCTCATCCATATGACGAATATACTCTGGCAGAAAATCCTTAAAATCCTCTGCAGACATGAAATATTCGGTATGATCTGTATTAAATTGTTTTGCAACTGAACGGGCATATTTTGTTTCATTAAAATTATCACCGTAATCCCATGCGACAGAAAAAGTTTTAATATCCTTAACGCCTTGTTTATGCATCATTGAAACAACGGCAGAAGAATCTATTCCGCCACTTAAAAACACGCCTAAAGGAACGTCACTTCTAAGTTGTTTCTTCACGGCATCTTCAAAAAGATTCTGTGTTTCTTTAATGTAATATTCTTCGCCTTTATCATTTGATTTATCATATTGGATATTCCAATATTGTTTAATCTCAAATTGTCCATTTTTAATGGTCATGTAATGACCTGGTTCAAGTTTAAATATATTTTTAAATAAAGTCGCATTTGTTGGGCTATAGCCTACGCTCATATAGCTATCAATTAATGTTTTATTGACTTCTTTTTTTACGCCTGTAACTTGTAATAATGATTTAATTTCTGAGCCAAAAGCAATGCCGTCATCGGTAAAAGTGTAAAACAAAGGTTTGATACCGGTATGATCTCGAGCGAGTAAAAAATCTTTATTCTCACTATCAAATATACAAAATGCAAACATACCATTTAATTGGTTTAGAAATTTAATTCCATTATTTCTATAGAGTTCTAAAAGCACTTCTGTATCGGAAGTGGTTTTAAAATTGACACCTGATTCTTTAAGTATTTCTTTAAGCTCAACATAATTATATATTTCACCATTAAAACAAATACTTGTTTTTCTATCGTCACTAATCATTGGTTGATTAGATCGCTCATGTGTATCAATGATGGTTAATCGACGATGTCCTAAACCTAAAGAACCATCATAATGATATCCAAAACCATCTGGACCTCTATAAATGATGACGTCACACATTGACTCGATTGATTCTGAGCTGACAGCTTGATTCGTTTTATAATTATATATTCCAGCGATACCGCACATACTTAAATTCCTGAATTAGTCTTTTTGTATGATTTTATAAATATTATTGATGCGCTCTTCCCAGCTATTGGCAGCCATTTCTTTGGAGCGTTGAATATTCTTTTCTCTATTGTTTTCTTTGAGTGCTTTTTCACAAGCTTTTAGAAATCCTTGATTATCTTTTCCGATGTAACATTCATCCCCGTACGCTTTTTCTACTTCAGGGATATTGGTTGAAATAACCGGTAGACCTGCGGAAAAATATTCTGGAAGTTTTAAGGGGTTGCAGTTATTAGTTAACTTCGAGTAAACAAAAGGAATGGTTCCAAAGTCTGCACCTTTGCAATAGCTTGGTAATTCATTAAATTCTTTTTCACCTAATAAATGGATATTGGAATATTCGCTAAATTCATTTTCATCCATTGAATAACGCCCTACATAAACCCAAGACCATTCTGGTTTTTTTTTAGCCAAATATTTAACGAGATCTTTATCAACCCAGTCATGGGAGATATGTCCAAAGAATAGGAATAGAGGATGTGGAATATCTTTAATATCGGCTGCTATTTTTGTTTCTTCATTTAAGGTACTTGAAAATAAGGAATAACTAACACCATGAGGCATATAATGTGTATTTTTATTGGTTTTTACATTTTTATCATAGAGTGTTCTTGCTGAGCAAAATATCACATCCGAAGAATTGTTAAGCTTTTTATCCATTTCAATAAAACGTTGTCCATCCAAACCGCTAAAGCTGGCTTGTTCATCAACGGTATAATAAATCAGTTTTTTTCGTTTCATATTGATGACGTAATCATGCCAGTTTTCTGAAAATACAAACATGTAAGGAAGTTTCATTCCTAATTTCCATTTTGCCCAGCCGACTTGCATTTTTAAGATAAGTTTATTGATCGCATGACGAAAAGGAAACCAACTAAAAGGAACAACAAGAGGTGTTAGTACATAAAGATTTTCATTTACTTTTTTTAATCCTTTAAAAAAGCCAGTAAGTTTTTTCCAGATCCTCTTTAAGTCATCTGAAGAGGCCGTTGGAGTTCTAAATCCAATAGATGAAACAAATAGAACTTTATTGTCTTTTGCAAACCGGGTTGAAAGTTGATATTTGCTAGTTTTCCATCCCCAGTCATCTGAGGAGAAGAAAACAATACTTTCATTTTTCATAGGCTAATTCCCTTATAAGACTGTTATATTTTTTCTTGTCATATGCTTAGTGCAAAGGTCTCTATTTATAATTATGCTAAAGCATCTATAAATTATCGTGTATAAATTTGAATTAAATTCCGTTCACTAATAAAAACAAGCTCACCATTAGGACCGAATGTAACACCTTCATATGCTGGAGCACCTGATAGTTTGAGTTGAGAAATAACTTCACCGGTTTCAGGGTTAACTTGAATCGCTTTTTTTGTTTCCTGACTAACGATAACAAGGCTTTTTCCGGTAGGATCAAACACCATTCCTGCTAAATCGGTGATGATACCAGAAAATGCCTTCTCGGCGTCAAAAGGCTCTTCAATTTTAACTGTTTCGCTACTCAAAAAATAAGTGCCACTTGAAATGTTTGCATTATAATAAAGGACTCTCATTTTAGCCTCTGGATAACGCCCCGAACCTTCTTGACCTGCATAAACTCGGGCGGCTCTATTTTTTTCACTTAATCTAAAAGCTACCGCTTCAAATCCCTTATTCTTTTTCTTTGGTCTACCTGAAAGTTGAACATTAGCCTCACCGTAATAATACCCATCGCTGATAGTATCATCATCCATTTTTACTCTGTGAGCAAAATTTGCCTCGGTTACAATCATTAAGGAGTGACCGTTAATAAAGCTAACGCCTTCAGTGTCATTATTGATATGACCCACTTTCTTTATTCGGCCTAAATAATTAAAATCACTATCATAACGATATAGGATACCTGTATTATTTTGAATGACGAAATACTCTTTTCTGTACGGATCCCAAGTTATTCCAGATGCATTGGTACCGATTTCTTTTAGTGGAAATGCTTTAGAGCTATTTTTGTATTGGCTTACTTCAAATGGCGTATTAAATCCTTGGTATCTATCTAATAGTTGCTTTTGTTCAGAGACGTTTACTACTTTGGTTGGCTTTTTTGTTTCTAAGTCTAGGTTCTCTCGTTTTACAGTATTTAATGGTTTGGTCTGAGGAGATACTTTTTCACTTGATTTATTAGGAAGGTTGGTACAACTTGATATAAACAAAAAGACTAAACAAATGAGTCCTATGCTTTTATTCGTTTTTAGTAATCTGATTTTCGATAGACTCTTGTATAAAGATTTGATGATCTTAATTCCCATGATTGCGCTCTGTCTTTCGTTGTTAATTCGAGAGAATAGCATAGCAGAGGATAAATCGTAATAATGTATGAGGGTAATATTTGTGTGAATTTTAGTGCTTATTTGTAAAATATCAATTAATTAGAAAAATGGTAACAAATCAGTGATATACCCGTCATTTTATGTGAGGCGAGTCACAGCGATTAGATAATCATGCCTTTATGAGAATCATTACCATAATGTATTCGTAAAAATGTCCGATAATGGATCTATCTTATTGGAATTAAGCCAAAGGCGTTATGCAATTATGGCAATTAAACAATCTAAAGAGTCTTTCGAACTAATGATATGCATTAACGATAATAAAATTTTGAGCGGTTTTTATGCTTTGGTTAAACAAAGCCTAGTTATCAGCTTGCTTAGTCTTACACTTTTAGCATGTAATGCGGAAGATGAAGATGAAGAAGATGAAGTGTCCGTTATTCAAAAAACTCTTTTTCTAGAGTTAAGTGGTAATGGCATTGTTTTAGATGCAAATAATATAGTAAGTTGCCAAACAAACTGTAATACATTAATTGATGAAACATCCAATATAGTGTTAAACGCTACACCAGCATCAGGTTATCGTTTTTTACAATGGAATGGAGCATGTTCTGGTACTACAAGTTGCAGTGTTGATATGAATATCGACAGAACAGTAGCAGCTGTTTTTATTGAGGAAGATCCAGATCCAGAAACCTTTATACTGTCATTAAGTAAAACAGGCAGTGGGACTATATCATCTAATCCGAGTGGTATAAATTGTGGTAGCGATTGTTCAGAAGAATACACTGAAAACTTGCAGGTCGATCTAACTGCCTCACCTGCATCCGGGTTTACTTTTAGTGCTTGGAGCGGCGCATGCACAGGTGCTGGTTCGTGTAGTGTTAGCATGAATACAGCAAAGTCTGTGACAGCAACTTTTATCGAAGAAACACTTGAACAATTTGATTTGGATGTGACAGTTAATGGTGCCGGGAGCGTGTCTTCATCACCGTCTGGAATTGACTGTGGAACTGATTGTAACGAAACCTATGATGAAAGAACTGTAATTTCGTTAACTGCGAATGCCGAGAGCGGGTTTAAATTTAACCAATGGAGTGGCGCTTGTAGTGGAAGCGGATCTTGTGATGTAACAATCGACACCAACAAATCTGTTACTGCAGAGTTTCTTGCGTTAGGTAATTTTGATCTAACGGTCACTGTCACAGGTTCTGGTAGCGTAACATCAAACCCTACGGGTATTGATTGTGGAGGTGATTGTACTCAGTCTTATGAGGAAAATACCAATGTAATAATGACGGCAATTCCCGATTCTGGTTTTAAACTTGACCATTGGGAAAGTGCCTGTACAGGTAATGGCAGTTGTTCCTTTGATATGGACGTCAATAAGAACTTAACTGCTGTCTTTGTAGAATATGTTGCTCCTGATGTTTTAATTGCTAACTATTCTCCATCTGGTGATGCCTTTACTTTGGGTGAGATACCTAAAGATGCTTCTGGCATAACTTGGCATGCGGGAATAAATCAATATCTAATCGTTCAAAACAATGCGGCTAGGATCTATAGATATGACATAAATTTTGCTTATTTGGGCTTGATTACTGTGAGTGGGATTCATAATGATACGGAAGGATTATCTTATGTTGAAGATAATAAAGTTTTGATTATTTCGGAAGATGGTCAAGCCTCAAAATTAGAAATTGATGAAAATACCACCAATGTTAGCGGTCGAATACCAACATCTCAAAGATATAAAATTATGCAACGTGGCGGTAACAAAGGGACGGAAGGTATAGCAATAAGAAAATCATCAGGTTCACAATTAGTTAGAGTCTATGCGGTAAAGGAGGGTACGGGTGGTAGTAATATGCGAGTAGTTTCTTTTGACATGCCCAACCCTGATCCGGGCGTTCTTTTAGATTATCAAAGTAATTTAACCGTTAATGAGCCTTGGGATGCTGATGTTGCATTCGCTGGGAGCGTTAGAGATTTAGCCGGTGCAATGTTTGATGAACGAACGGGGCATTTAATCATATTAAGCCAAGAAAGTAGGAAAGCGATTCAAGTTGATCCTGACACTGGTGCTATTATCTCTACTTTAAATGTTAGTGGTGCTCCTCAATATGAAGGCGTTACTCTAGGTCCTAATGGAGAGCTCGTTTTTGTTAGTGAAGCTAATTGGGTGAGAATTTATACACTCAATTAGCATTTATCGAACTTTTAACCCATTTCTTTATTTGTTGGGCTAAATAATTAATTCGATATTGGTGAATCATTGATTTAGGAAATGATGGTTGACTCCTTGAACAATGCTCATACAAATGTACGACAAGGTGGTATCCCGTGTAAGCTTCAATCAGGCTTGGTTGAAGCTCTAAATGCTTTTCATAGCCATTTTTAAATTTTTTAATAAGTGATTTTGATAAGCCTCTTAGCCATGGGAATTGAGATTTCAATATTATTTCAGCCAGAAACTGCCCAATATCATAACCAACATAATCAATTCTGGCATCTTCAAAATCAACTAAATTAGTAAGACTATTGTTGCTAAGCACATTTCGATAGGCGAAATTACCGTGAATTTGCCCAACATTATTGAATATTTCACCTGAATTATCAGTTAATTGCTTAAAACAATTCGTAATAGTTTCCATTTCTTTATTTTTTAGGCTGTGATTATTTTTTTTAGCTAATACTTTCAACATTCTATCCAAATGGCTTTTTCTTATTTCTAAAAATTCATTAATACTCTCTGTTTTAGTGGCAATCAGATGATAGTTTCCAAGCCAAAAACCACAGTTGAAGATCCTCTTTTTTAAATCAGAATTGGCATAGAACCATTTAATAATATTTTGATTGAAATAATCATTAAGGTTTTCACCTTCACATCCTGAAAGAAGCATTGCTTTTTGATCTAACCATAATTTGATTGGCTTAGACATGGAATAGCTCTTTGAAAGATTTTGAACAGAACTCCAACCATTTTGGAGTAAATCGTACTCCTTTTGTAAATCGGATAAATCATGATCTTGTTGTTTGACAACTCGAATACCTCTGATTTTTAAGACATAAAAAACCTTAGATTCTTGTACTGTTATTTTATAAATTCTTCTGTCATCATCATAAATGACCTTAAAGTCAAGTGTTGGTTCTTTCTCAAGTGATAAGTCTTGTCTGATTGCAAGAGAAATTTCATCTATAAATCCGTTAGATAGAGATATGACATGTTTTCTCATTTATTTTGCCTTTGCTGGTTTACTTTCTTGAGTTGCCTTTTTAAAGTACGAAGTTTATCGGCTAATCCAAATAGAAATTTGAACATATTGCCTTTAAAATTGGTATTGAATATTTGAATGGCGACTAATCGATGACGATGAGGTTTCCACCGCTTCAACCATGGAGGGTTTGTGTTAAAGCATATACTGTTAACTTGCCCCTCATCAATAGCATTTTGTATAATTTGTTTCACAAGAATGGAGCCAGGACCATACTGAGACAATGATTCATCAAAGGCTATTTTATGTAAAATTAATTCATCTTTCGTTTGAAAAGCGATACCGGAAGCGATCACACTATCACCAGATTTTAAAACAAATATTTTTGCGAAATTATCACATGCAAATGCCCCCCAGCTTTTTCTATAAAAATTTTCTAGTTCACTATTGCATTGGATAGCTGAGCCTGCTTCACCTTTCCAACCACTTGCTTCTAGCGTAAAAAATTCACTTAATGCCGTATTGACATCTTCCTCGGTAGTATACGATATTAACTGTAAAACAGTTTGTTGTTCACTTTCAATTTTTCGTTCAAATCGTGAAATATTTTTATATAACTTTTTTGGGATAATGTTTTTTATTTCTAATGGAGTATTTTTATCATTTTTTAAATGGAAATAAGCCGATTCCCTTGCATAGTTGGGGCTAATCAGTAGTTGATTAATTGTCTTGATATCTCTCAGTCTTCTTGCAGAAAAGATACTCCAACTATTGATGCTCCTATTTAGTTCTTTTATTAAAGAGGAGACACATTTTGAATTATTGAAATGTTCAGCTCCCAAAATACTCATCATATCAACGTGATCATGACTAACGGGCTGTAATAATCCAAATTTAATGCCTAAC
Source organism: uncultured Kangiella sp. (assembly GCA_964601915.1). Classification (GTDB taxonomy): domain Bacteria; phylum Pseudomonadota; class Gammaproteobacteria; order Enterobacterales; family Kangiellaceae. Next base: position 14,674 of record CAZRPK010000061.1, read on the forward strand.
ATTGATTTTTGTTTCTTTACCAATATCAACGCGATACGCAAGTCTTTGCTCTCTTCTAAATTTTGATCGAGTTCTTTTGAATAACCTAATACGTAAATAGGTGCGGATAAGCTACATAATGAAACACCATTGAGATTGAATTCAATCAAATTTGTTGAAGTCACATTTGAAGAGTTGTTTAACAGGTGATTCCAGTCTTGTAATTCATGCTCGGTTAGTGCGCCTTGTTTAATTAACCATTCAATCGGTAACGCGGTATTCTGTTCCAACATATTATTTGTTCATTCCAAATTTTTTAAAGAGCGATAATGAGTTAAGTATATTATATCCAACAACTAGATACGTGGAAATAATCATTTGAGAACCAATATCCTTTAATTGGTTTTAAACTTGTTAGTAAAGGGTTCTCTGATTTTGGTGTGGCTAAATAGCTTTTATTTTGAGGATTTAACGTGATGAGCATTTCTTTAAAGTCAATCCAGCAGCCTAAATGAGGGTTCAAACATTTGAATATGGATTCTTTTATACTAAAAATAATTTTGGCATTTGTAAAAGAGTCCCCAAAACCATTCTTTGCTAAGCTGTTCAAATGCAATATCTCGCTTTGATTACAAATTAAAGGTAATACTTCAGTATTTAACGGATTTGTAGTTTCTATATCTATCCCTAATGCTTTTGAGTTTATATTAAAATTTACAGCAGCAATGCAGATGTTTTTACTATGACTGATACTTCCCACAACGCTATTCGGCCAAGCTGGAGAGCGGTTAGAATTAATTAGTAATGGAAAATTGCGGATATTTAACTCTAATAATGCGCTTTTTACAGAGAGTCGTCCTGAACTAAAGTCTGCTAGTCGCTTTTTTGACATTTTATTAGTGAGAAAGCTCTCTTTTTGATATAAGTCTAAGTGCTCTTTCTTATCACAATCTATTTTTCTAACACAGATCCCACTTTGTTCTGGCAATATATTAATCAGGTCATGGTGGATATCTTGAATAATAAAATTAGGGAATTTTTGATGATTCATTGAGCGAATGTTGGGGGGTTAATTTTAGGGATTTTGAATGTTGAGTATAACCATTAGTTAGAATAAGTGCTAAATGTAATTATTTACATGATGAAGTTTTAAAAAGTAGTTGAATCCATTGGTTTTTTTCTAAGTCTAGGTCTATAATTCGACGTTTAAGCACTCAGTAAATAAACACTTAATAAAACACACCTATTCAGTTAAGGATGATCATGTCTCAAGAGTATAAAAGTATTTCACCCAAAGATATCACCAATGAACAAATAGTCGATCTATGTAAAAAATTAGGCGAAGGATTTTCTAAACGCTCTTCTAAACATGATAGAGAAGGTTCGTTTCCTGAAGAAAACTTTCAAGAATTAAAAGACTATAATCTATTATGCATCATGATCCCCAAAGATAAAGGTGGGATGGGAGCTGATTTCTTAACTTACACAAGAGCATTAGAGCAAATTGCAAGAGGAGATGCTTCTACGGGGTTAACATTCAATATGCATAATATTGCTGTAGGTAGTCTAGCCGAACTTAATATTGATGGCATTGGTGGTAGCCGTGGCAAGAAAATGAATGATTTCATTGACTGGGTATATAACGAAGCAATAACACATAAAAAGCTATTTGCTTCAGCATCATCAGAACCCGGGATTGGTGCTCATTTAAGTAAAATGAAAACCTTATATAAGCGCACTGATGATGGTTTTGTTATCAATGGCGTTAAAAATTGGGTTTCGATGGCCGGTTATGCTGATTATTATGTTGTTGCAGCTAAAAAAGAAGGTAGTGAATCAGAAGTACCTGCAATTTCATACTTGATAGTTGAAAAAGAAAATCCTAATGCTCGCGTTGAGTTTACATGGGACGTATTGGGCATGCGAGCAACATCAACAAACCCTGTTTATTTTGAAGATTGCTTTGTGCCAAAATCATCACTCTTTTTAGGTAATGAAGGAATGGCGCTTTTTAAAGTTGCTAGAGAGCCACATTGGTTAGTCGGTGGTTATGTTGGTGTGTATCTTGGTATTTGTACCGCAGCTTTTGATTTCTTAGTTAATTATCTCAAAAACAGGAATATTCCTGGAACTCAAACACCGCTCTCTGATGACAGTAGAATCCAGCATAAAGTTGGTGAATTATATGTCAAAGTTGCAGCCGCAAAAGCAAGTGTTTACCGAGCGGCTAAATTAGTTGCCGAAAAGCCAGGTTCAGTTGAAGCTAATACAGCCATTCATCAATCAAAATTTATAGTTAGTGAATTGGGACCATCGTTAACATCTGATGCTATACGATTATGCGGCGGTAGTACTATTGCTAAGTTTATGCCTTTAGAACGATATTATCGTGAATCACGATGCGGTGGACTGATGCCTGCAACAAGTGATGAATGTTTACTTTATTTGGGTAAAGCTGCGTTTGGTACTGACTTAACAAAACCAGATGAAACTTATTGGTAGCCATTAAAAAAAAATTATTAATATTAT
>CAZRPK010000062.1:0-17156 GCA_964601915.1 uncultured Kangiella sp.
ATTGTCCGCAAATAGTTTGTAAAAGATAAGACCAAAAATCTAATGAAAATGTAATATTTTATACCTTAGAGATCCCCCACGAATTTAAGCTAGATCACTGACTTTTTGACTAAATTCGAGGATTGATTCAATAACAATCCTAAGATCCTTATCGCGTGTGAAAGCCATGAAAAAAGTGCCGGTTTTATTGCTATGAAAGCGGTTGAAAGTATCAATCATAAAACGGTCAAAAACTTTGTTGAAAAAAACATATCGGAAGATCAAATTGTCTATAGCGACACATTACCGACTCTCAATATTATTAATCAAACTCAGCAGCATGAAGCGAGAGTCACCCCCTGCCAATAAAGTGGATGGTTGGCTACCTTGGGTACATATAGCCATTGGCTACTTAAAAATGTTTTTTCATGGTGTTTCTGCAAAAATACCTAGATGAGTTCTGTTATCGCTTTAATCGACGTTTTTTTGACAAAAAATCCCTAACCGTTTGTTAAATTCGGCCATTATTCATTCACCTTTACAATCGTTATGAGTCAAATGCAGAGGCATGCAAAATTAAATTATGAAAAATAGTTTTCAGATATACCATCATCATTTAATTCAAAATAAAATCCTTTTTTATTCCAGTCAGCTAGAACAGCTCTAGTAATTTTTTTACCACATAAATTTAGATGGTGAACATTTTGCCTATGGGTATGTCCATGAATTAATTGATCGACATTATTCTTATTGAAAAAATCAATCACGCTACCTTGGTTAACATCCATTATTTCTGAAGTTTTTTCTTTTTGTGCATTCTTACTTTGTTCTCTTAAACTTGTAGCTATTTCAATTCGCTTTTCTTTTGCTAGTGATAAAAACTCTTTTTGCCAAGCGGGATTTCTTACCATCGTTCTAAACTGTTGATATTCTTTATCATCGGTACACAAACTATCACCATGCATCAGCGCCATTTTTTTACCGTTATGGTTAAAAAAGAACGGTTCGGATAATATTTTTCCAGCAGTTAATTTCTCAAATTTTTTCCCAAGTAAAAAATCTCGATTACCATGAATAAAATACAGTTGCCCAATATTATCTGAATAGTTTTTAAATTGATGAATAATTGACTGATAGAACCGATGGTCTTCCGAGGTTTTATCTTTATTATTACTAGCTAAACAGTCATCACCAATCCAAACTTCAAAGAGATCGCCTAACACGTAGAGTTTTTCACTATTGATAGCAATATCGTTCATGTATTTAGAAAATAAAAACGTTAAGTCGGTTCGTTTACAACTTAAATGAAGATCGGATATGATGTGAATGTTAGACATAAATAAGTTTCTTGAATTCAAGTTTCAGATTTAGTCTTCGATCGATACTTTATTGATAATCACGGATTCAGTCGGGACATCTTGCATACCGGCAACAAAGCCTGTTTCAACTTGTTTAATCTGGTTCACAACAGCCATACCTTCAACCACTTCACCAAATACGCAGTAACCCCAGCCTTGCGTTGTTTCTGCACTAAAGTCTAAGAAATTATTATCCTTTGTATTGATGAAAAATTGAGCTGTAGCCGAGTGAGGATCGCTAGTTCTTGCCATAGCAACAGTACCCGTTTTATTCGATAATCCATTATTAGATTCACATTTAATAGACGTAGATACCGCTTTTTGATTCATATCATTATCAAAACCACCACCTTGAACCATAAAATTTTCAATCACTCGATGAAAAACGGTTCCAGCATAATGATCCGATTCTACATATTGAAGAAAGTTCTTGACCGTATTAGGTGCCTTTTCTTCATTTAATTTGATTTTTATGTCACCAAAATTAGTGTGTAATGTAACCATTTTCTAACCTTTTAATTTTATTTCGAATATTGGTGCGATTTTACATGAATTTTTAAAAAGCTTCTTATTATTTATCAAATAATGTACTTACCTGTTACTTATCGGACAGCCTCCTAGTTGGAGCCTTAGTTTGTGTATGAGCATTGTCTAATATAGTTGATCTATGTCAATGACATCTAATGATAGCCGATGTAGAATGAGTTAATTAAGGTAATTAGGAGAAATGCATGGGAGCTTTAACAGAATTATTTTCAACGCCAGAAGGTTTATTAAGCTTAGCGGTTATCATTTTTATGCTTGGAATGGGGGTTTATCTTGTTAGAATGTTCATTTCGAAAATGAATAATGATAAATAACATGGTATATTTTGAATAGAGCTTCGCTACTTATTCGCTCGGATCTTGGAGTTCTTTTCTTTCAACTTGATTGCTAAAAACTAAACCATAACATTTATTTAATTTATTATTCAATATTCAAATCTCAGTAAAACAACCCAACCCCCCTTTTTTGCAAAACCTTTACCCTTAATATTAAAAAGATGGGTGCGTCTGAGTTAAATGCTTTATATAATAGTTACCAAAGCGTAAAAGCATCAATTAATGAACTTATGGGAATACAAACGCACATGTTAAAGATTTACGACACACTCACTCAAAGCAAACGAGAGTTTAAACCGATGATTGCAGGCAAGGTGAGTATGTATGTGTGTGGTATTACTATTTACGATCATTGCCATATTGGGCATGGTAGAACATTTATCTCTTTTGATGTTATCGCTCGTTACCTCCGTTTTAAAGGTTATGATTTAACCTACGTGAGAAATATCACTGATATTGATGACAAGATTATCGCACGAGCCAATAAAAATAATGAATCTAGCACCGCTCTAGCTGAGAGATTCACTAAGATAATGCATGATGACTTTGCCTCTTTAGGTATGCTACCACCAGATATTGAACCCAAAGCGACTGAATCTATTGATGAAATTATTGCGATGATTAAGACCTTAATTGAAAAGAATTTTGCCTATCAAGGCTCTGATGGTGATGTTTATTATGATGTTTCAGAATGTAAAGACTATGGCAAGTTAAGTAAGCAGAATATCGAACAATTGCAAGCTGGTGAAAGAGTTGATGTTGCAATCGATAAGAAAAATAGCATGGATTTTGTACTTTGGAAAATGGCGAAACCTGATGAGCCAAAATGGTCATCCCCATGGGGAGATGGTCGCCCAGGATGGCACATTGAATGTTCTGCGATGACAAAAAAAATATTGGGTAACCAATTTGATATTCATGGAGGCGGCTCTGATCTTCAATTTCCTCACCATGAAAATGAAGTGGCTCAATCTGAGGCTGCCAACGGATGTTGTTTTGCTAATACTTGGATCCATACCGGTATGATGCAAGTTGATAAAGAGAAGATGTCAAAATCATTAGGTAATTTTTTTACCATTAAAGATGTCCTTGCTAAGTTTCGCGCTGAAACCGTTCGGTATTTCTTATTGTCTAGTCATTATCGTAGCCAATTAAATTATTCAGAAGATAATCTGAAATCAGCAAATTCTGGTTTGGAACGTTTTTATGTAGCTTTAAGTGATTTGGATTTAGCGAAATTACCAGAAATGGAACAATCTTCAAATTACGTTAAACGATTCGAAACCGCTATGGATGATGACTTTAATACGCCTGAGGCTATTGCTGTTTTATTTGATGTTGCTAAAGGTATCAATCGAAGTAAGAAATCTGATCCGACAGAAGCGCTTAAATTGGCATCCATTTTAGTTGGTTTGGGCGAAATTATTGGAATAGTTCAACAAGATCCTCAGTCATTTTTAACTCAAACTGTAGGCGATGAGGAACAAGATAGTGAACAAATTGAAGCGTTGATTATTGAGCGTAATCAAGCTAGAGAAGACAAAAATTGGACTAAAGCTGATGAAATTAGAGACAAATTTGTTGCAATGAACATTATCCTTGAAGACAAGAACGGCAAAACGACTTGGCGGAGAGGGTAGTTTTAGGGAATTCAGACGATCAACCCGTTTCATTCAAGAAAGAATGTGAGAATGCTCTACCTTGATGAAGAATAAATATTTTATGAGATTGTAAGCATTAAACCTAGCATACCTAGAACAAATCCAAACACAGCACCCATCGGTGGTGCCCAATGATTTTCTAGTATAACCTGTGGCGCTAAATCTTGGAAAATAGAATATAGAATGCCGCCAGATGCGTAAAGCATAATACTAGCAACAATAACAGGCTGATCTGACAAGAAAAGATAACCTGAAACGCCTGCAATAGGTCCGAGTAAAGCCATTAGAGCGAACGCAGTAATAATCCAACTTGGATAGTACGAAGATGATTTATTTAGTTCAATATATGAACTAAATCCTTCAGGTAAGTTTTGTAAAGCAATAAGACCTGCGAGTATAAATGCAGTATTGCTTCCTGTTGCAAATGCAGCACCTAAAGCGATAGATTCAGGGATGAAATCCGAGAGCATTGCACCAAGTTGACTGGCGGGTGTGTTTATTTTTTTAAGGAAAACATCTAAAAACATGAAGCTAAACCCTCCCAATACAAAGAAGAAAGAAGCTGACAGCGGTTGAAGATGTTCGATACCTTCTGGAACTAAAACGAGAGCAACTGCTGATAAGAGTGCACCAGCCCCTAATGCCAAAACGCTATGTCTGACTTCTTGTTCGATCCATTTTTTTTCTATTTTTACAAAGTGCGCTATTGTTGCACCTAAAGACATTGCGAGACCTGCAAATAGTGTCGATGCAATAACGGTAAATATTAAAAACATGTAAGATACTCAGTTTGGTGTATAGCAATGTAATTAAAATTATTATCTTGATTTTGTTTATTATTGTATATGCTTTATTTAATTATTGTCGGATCGATTTCTAGTGCTTACTTAAGGTATTTTTGATAGAATGCTTTCCCGTCCTAGTGGTAAGTTTTGCAGACAATATCGACTCTTTAATAGCACGCTCGATATCCCTCACTTACTGCTTCAAGCATCTGATTTAACTAGATTATCTAAATTATTTAGGTTGTCTGATCTATTGAGATTATATTAACCATTATTTTGGCGATTTTGCATGACTAAGTTTATTTTTGTTACGGGCGGCGTAGTTTCTTCTTTAGGTAAGGGAATAGCTGCCGGTTCATTGGCGGCACTTTTAGAATCTAGGGGTTTAAAAACAACGCTATTAAAACTTGATCCCTATATCAATGTCGATCCGGGAACAATGAGTCCATTCCAACATGGTGAAGTGTTTGTTACTGAAGATGGTGCAGAAACGGATCTCGATTTAGGTCATTACGAACGCTTTATTCGTACCAAAATGAAACAATCAAATAACTTTACTACCGGAAGAGTTTACGCAGATGTTCTCAGAAAAGAGCGTAAAGGTGAATATTTAGGGGCAACGGTTCAAGTCATTCCCCATATTACCGATGAAATTAAGTCTAAAGTGATCAAAGGAGCCAAGGGCGCTGATATTGCACTTGTAGAAATTGGCGGTACCGTTGGTGATATAGAATCCTTACCCTTTTTAGAAGCGATTAGACAATTAGCTTACGAGCTTGGACGTGAAAATGCTTTGTTTATGCATTTAACCCTTTTGCCTTATATTGCAGTTGCTGGCGAATTAAAAACAAAACCAACACAACACTCAGTGAAAGAGTTGCGTTCTATAGGAATTCAACCGGATGTTCTTATTTGTCGCTCAGATCGAGATATACCTGCTTCAGAGAGAGCGAAAATAGCGCTTTTTACAAACGTAGATGATAGAGCGGTTATTTCATTAAAAGATGTAGATAGTATTTATAAAATACCCGCTATATTAAACGCACAAGGTTTAGAAAAACTGGTAACAGAAAGATTTAAATTACCTGAACAGGAAGTTGATCTCTCTGAGTGGGAGCAAGTTCTTTATGCAGAAGCGAATCCAAATGGCTATGTCAACGTTGCAATGGTTGGTAAATATATGGATCTCACCGAAGCTTATAAATCATTAATTGAATCACTCAAACATGCAGGATTAAAAAATCGTTTAACCGTAAAAATTGACTTTATAGATGCACAAGATATCCAGCAAAAAGGTGTAGGACTTTTAGATAACGCTCATGCCATTTTAGTACCTGGTGGATTTGGTGAAAGAGGCGTTGAAGGAAAAATTCTTGCGGTAGAATATGCGCGTACCAATAAAGTCCCTTATTTAGGTATTTGTTTAGGTATGCAAGTTGCTGTTATTGAGTTTGCAAGAAATTGTACAGGTTTGACGGGCGCGCACAGCAGTGAGTTTTGCTCAGAAACTAAATATCCTGTTGTCGGTTTGATCACTGAGTGGGTTGATAAAGATGGTAAAGTTGAACAACGCAATAAAAATTCTGATTTGGGAGGTACGATGCGATTAGGCGCACAACCCGCGTTTTTAAATAAAGATTCTAAGTTAAGTGAAATATATGAGAGTAAGAAAATAAATGAACGACATAGACACCGATATGAAGTGAATGAAAATTACGTAGAGCAGATGGAAAAGAAAGGGTTAATGATTTCAGGACGTTCCAGTTTAAATAATCTAGTAGAAACAGTAGAAATAGTTGATCATCCTTGGTTTATAGGTGTTCAATTCCATCCGGAATTTACCTCAACACCAAGAGATGGACATCCATTATTTACATCGTTTATTGCAGCCGCAAAAACATTTAAGACAAAAGAAGAGGAATAAAGATGGAAATTTGTGGTTTTAAAGTAGGTATTGATCAACCTTTCTTCTTAATTGCAGGACCTTGTGTAATCGAAAGCGAAGAACTTGCAATGGAAACGGCTGGTTTTTTAAAAGAAGTGACAGCTAAACTTAACATTAACTTTATCTACAAGTCTTCTTTTGATAAAGCCAATCGCTCTTCTCATGCAAGTTTTAGAGGTCCCGGATTAGAAAAAGGTTTACAGATTTTAGAAAAAGTGAAAAATGAAATTGGGGTGCCCGTTTTAACTGACGTACATGAAGATACACCATTTGATGAAGTTGCCAGTGTCGTTAATGTGATGCAAACACCTGCTTTTTTATGCCGTCAGACTAACTTTATTCAGAATGTTTGTAAGCCTGGTATTCCAGTGAATATAAAGAAAGGACAATTTTTAGCGCCGTGGGATATGACTCATGTGGTTAATAAAGCACGAGCAACGGGAAATGAAAATATTATGGTTTGCGAACGAGGTGCATCTTTTGGCTATAATAATTTAGTTTCCGATATGCGAAGTTTAGCAGTAATGAGAGAAACTCAAGCACCAGTTGTTTTTGATGCAACACATTCAGTTCAATTGCCTGGCGGGCAAGGAACTACATCTGGAGGCCAACGAGAACATGTTCCTGTATTAGCAAGAGCGGCTATGGCTGCAGGTATATCGGGTTTATTTATGGAAACACATCCTAATCCAGCGGAAGCAAAAAGTGATGGACCTAATTCTTGGCCCATGAAAGATATGGAGTCACTTTTAACTAGTTTAATGGAGATTGATCAAGTGGTTAAAAATAGACCATTTGCAGAGATGAATTTGTAACGTTTAGATTTGTAGTATTTGGTTTCAAAATTTGATTAATTCGAGTTTTATTTGAAGTGACTTATTTAAAAGTATTTATAAAGGTTTAGTTTATGAGCAATATTAAGAATATTATTGGTAGAGAAATTTTAGATTCCAGAGGTAACCCAACTGTTGAAGCTGAGGTCATTTTAGAAAATGGTATTATCGGTTTGGCTTGCTCACCATCAGGCGCCTCAACTGGATCTAGAGAAGCGTTAGAGCTTAGAGATAATGATAATTCACGCTATATGGGTAAAGGTGTTTTAAAAGCCGTTAAAAATATCAATGAAATTATTAAGCCCAAGCTAATAGGTATTTCAATTAATGAGCAATCCCTTATTGATCAAATAATGCTTGATTTGGATGGCACAGAAAATAAAGAAGTCCTTGGTGCAAATTCAATTTTGGCTGTTTCTTTGGCCGCGGTAAAAGCTGCGGCTAAAGAAAATAAGATTCCATTGCACCAACAAATGGGAAGTGGAACTAAATTACCTGTGCCAATGATGAACATAATTAATGGTGGCGCTCACGCAGATAACAATGTTGATATTCAAGAATTTATGATTTTGCCCGTAGGTGCACCAAGTTTTGCGGAAGCTTTGAGATATGGAACAGAAATATTTCATTCACTAAAATCAGTTTTACAAGCCAAAGGATTGAGTACCTCAGTTGGAGATGAAGGTGGTTTTGCGCCTAATTTAGGTTCAAATGAAGAAGCGATTCAAGCGATCGTAGAGGCGGTCGATAAAGCAGGTTACAAGTTAGGTGAAGAAATTTTTATTGGTCTTGATGTAGCAAGTTCAGAATTTTATAAAAATGGTAAATATCAGTTAACAGGGGAAGGTAAATCTCTTTCTTCTGAAGAGTTCGCTTGTTACTTAGAAGATTGGGTTAATCGATACCCTATAATCTCTATAGAAGATGGCATGGATGAAGGTGATTGGGATGGTTGGAAAATCTTAACAGAAAAATTAGGACATCGCGTTCAGTTAGTTGGAGATGACTTATTTGTAACTAATACAAAAATTTTAGCCGAAGGAATTGAAAAAAAAGTGGCTAATTCTATTTTGATTAAAGTTAATCAAATCGGAACTTTAACTGAAACAATGGCTGCGATAGAAATGGCGCATGATGCTGGTTATACGGTTGTAGTTTCTCATAGAAGTGGGGAAACTGAAGATACGACCATTGCAGATTTGGCAGTTGCATCAAATGCAGGGCAAATCAAAACAGGTTCACTTTGTCGAAGTGATCGTGTTGCAAAATATAATGAATTATTAAGAATTGAAGAAAGATTAGGTGATAAAGCCATTTACCCTGGCAAAAATGCTTTTAACTGTTTTTAAGATTTCTTTTAAACGTTGCTAATTAAGTGTTAAGTAAAATATTAAACGCATTTTTGATTTTGTTGATCTGTTGGTTACAGTATCAGATTTGGTATGGCACACAAGGGCAAAATGAGAGTGTTTCGAATGATTATGAGGCTGGTTATAGAAAAAACAGCTTTGAACAAAAAAACATTACTCTTTTACAACTTGAAATAGCTGAGCAAATTAAGCAAAATCAACAGTTAACATCACAAAATAAAAAGCTAAAAAAAGAAATATGGATGTTAAGAAATAAATCCGAGATTTTAGAAGAAAAAGCGAGAGAAAAACTTGGTTTGATAAAAGATGGTGAGATATTTTATCGTATTATTCCAAAAAATTAATAGAGAACTTTGCTATAGTCTCATGCAACGGTCTCTAATAGTTTTAAGGTTGTTTAATAACTTTAAGGTGAGTTTCAAGGAGGTGCGAGTATGCCAGATAGTGAATTAGAAAATTTATCAGGTTGTGTTGCGATAATTCCAGCAGCAGGTTTAGGTAAAAGATTTTCAAGCGATAAACCTAAACAGTATTCTGTTATACCAGCTTTTAAACAAAATCCTAGATTAAAGGGTAAGTGTGTTCTTGACTATACTTTAAATCTATTTCTTGAATCTAGTGAAATAGATAAAGTGGTATTAGTCGTATCAAGCGAAGATACATTCTATTCGACTCTTGAAGAAATATATAACAAAAAACTAGTTATTGTAGACGGAGGAAATAAAAGGGTAAACTCTGTACATAATGCGATAAAATTCCTGTTTGATAAAGGACTAAAAAAGGACGTACCTGTTTTAGTTCATGATGCTGTACGTCCTTGTTTGAGTCAAAGTGATTTGCAATTATTGATAAAAAAACATGATGAATTAAATTCACCTTGTTTCCTTGCATCAAAGGTATCTGACTCCATTAAGCGAATTGATGATTCTGGAAAAGTAATTGAAAATGTTGAGCGTGATGATTTAGTTAGAGCTTTAACACCACAAATTGCAAAGTTTGGAGACCTTCATAAAGCGATAGCTACAGTTATAAAAAACGATGTGCTAGTTACCGATGAAATAGCTGCATTGGTCAATTGTGATTTTACTGCCAATGCAATACTCTCTAATGGTTCGAATATTAAAATCACTTATCCTGAGGATTTAGAGTTAGCTAGCGAGATATTATCAAGAGCTAAAAGCAAGTAAGAAAATAATTAAAGTAGTCATTAGATAGTGTGCTGTTATAGATAATATTTGAGGTTTTTCATTTGATTAGAATAGGTCATGGTTACGATGTTCATGCATTCGGGGGCGAGAAACCTTTAATACTTGGCGGAGTTGTTTTTAAAGATCATAGAGGGTTAATTGCTCACTCCGATGGTGATGTATTAGTTCATGCCGTTTGTGATGCATTACTTGGTGCTGCGGCTTTACGAGATATTGGTTTTCATTTTCCTGATACAGATAAACAGTTTGCAAATGTAAATAGTTTAGAGCTTCTAAAACAAGTGTTTTTTTTATTGCAGTCTAGAAAAATTAAAATTAATAATCTAGATTTAACCGTCATTGCACAAACGCCAAAAATGTCAAAACACATTGAAACTATTATTGAAAACATTTGCCAAGTTTTATTAATTGAGAATAGTCAATGTAATGTTAAAGCTACCACCACGGAACAACTGGGTTACATTGGACGTGAAGAAGGAATTGCCGTTCATTGTGTGTGTTTAATTGAATGTTAAATTCAGAAGTTTGCGAATCTATTGAGATAGCACTTGATGAAATACAATCCTTAGCCAAAGAACTTCCATTTTCATACAACCCTCAAGTACCTAGCTGTAAAGGCGTTTTGCGACAGCAAAATTCTGACTTCCTTGTTGTAGAAGTTTTATCTTTTGAACCCAGTGGTTTTGGTGAACACTTATTTTTACAAGTAGAAAAAGAAGGTAGTAATACAGAATGGGTTATTCGACAGTTAATAAAAAAAGCTAGATTAACTAGAAAGGATATCGGTTACGCAGGGAAAAAAGATCGTCATAGCATCTCGCATCAGTGGTTTAGTTTACATCTCCCTGGAAAATCAGAGTTAATTGATACAGAAGATTTTATTGATAGTTTGGATGGTGAAGGTTATCGCGTTGTTAAGCACATAAGACACAACAAAAAACTTCGTGTTGGTAGTATTTTAAAAAATAATTTTAAAATAGTTTTACGCGCGCTCACTGAAAGAATTTCGATTGCTGATGTGAAAAAAATAGGTAGTACTGGTTTTCCCAATTATTTTGGTTATCAACGTTTTGGTAGAAACTATAATAATTTAACTCTAGCCAATGAAATGTTAACAAATGGAAAGAAAATAAAAAATCGAGATAAAAAAGGCTTAGTTTTATCAAGTGCACGTTCTTTTTTGTTCAATTTACAGTTAGCCTATCGAGTAAAAAAAAATACATGGAATAGCGAAGTTGAGGGCGATTGTTTTATGCTAAATAATAGCCGCTCCTATTTTTCTAATAATGATTCCTCTTCAAATATTAAAGGTCAATCTAAAGATAAGCATCTTTCGATTGAAAAAAGGCTTGAATCTGCTGATATACATATTTGTGGCTGGCTTCCTGGTAAACAAGTATCAGAATCCTCATCAAAGTCAAAAATATTAGAAGAGAAAATACTTCTAAGTTTAAACAGCTGGCTAGAGGGGTTATCTAAACTTAATATTGATTCCGGTAGAAGAGCTTTTCGTACAATACCAAATGATTTTAACTGTGAACAAAAAGGGGATATTGCTATATTGTCATTTAGCTTACCCTCGGGAAGTTATGCAACATCACTATTAAGAGAATTGGTTGATTTTGAAGATTTGAGCTTAAACTTATCTTCAACAAATTAGATTAATTAATAATAATTTAAAGAAAATAAAAATGAAAATATTAATAAGTAACGATGATGGAATTGAAGCACCAGGGATCCAAACCCTGTTTGATGAGTTAGTAAAGGAAAATGACATCACAATGGTAGCGCCCGATAGAAATAGAAGTGCCACTAGTGCGGCTTTAACGTTGGATATTCCATTGAGAGTTAGTCAGCGTAGTCCAAACCAATATTCAGTCAACGGTACGCCTTGTGATTGTGTTCATTTAGGGACGCATAGAATTATGCAAAAACCACCTGAAATGGTTATTGCTGGTATTAATCGAGGAGCAAACTTGGGTGACGATGTTTTGTATTCTGGGACAGTCGCCGCTGCTATGGAAGGGCGTTCGTTAGGTTACACATCGGTAGCAATTTCCCTCGCTAGCCATGAATGTAAGCACTATAAAACGGCTGCCAAAGTGATGTTAAACCTTAAAAATAGAATAGCTAAACACCAATTACCAAAAAATATTATACTAAATGTTAATATCCCTGATTTACCTTTTGATGAGGTTAAGGGTCATCGTATTACTCGATTAGGAAGTCGTCATAGAAAGGATACGGTGATTGCAAGTAAAGATCCGAGAGGAAGTAAAATTTATTGGTTTGGCCCCCCGAGTGAACCTGAAGATACTGGCGAAATGACAGATTTTAAAGCGATTAAGGAAGGCTATGTTTCTATTACACCCTTAACGGTTGATTTAACTCATTTTGAAAGCTTAAACCCTCTCAATGAGTGGATACTAGAAAAATAATCATTAGATACAGTAAAACGATAACTAAAATAAAAAAGAATGAATTAATGAAGAAGAATAATAAATTTACAGGGATTGGAATGACTTCTCAACGAACTCGAAGTCGGCTCGTTGAACGCCTTAGAGAAAAGGGTATAACAGAGGAGTCCGTATTAGAAACAATTGAGTCGACACCGCGTCATTTGTTTTTAGATGAAGCGATGGCTCATCGAGCATATGAAGATACCGCTTTACCTATCGGTTTAGGTCAAACTATTTCTCAACCCTATATAGTTGCTCGCATGACTGAGTTGTTAATTGAAAGTGGAATTATGGGAGTGGTTTTAGAAATTGGAACAGGCTGTGGTTATCAAACAAGTATTTTGTCTCAGGTGTCATTTCAGGTTTATACGATTGAAAGATTAAAACAATTACAAGATAAAGCGATTGAACGATTTAATACTTTAGAGTTAAAAAATATTACTTTTAAACATGGTGATGGATTTTTAGGATGGCAGGAGTATGCACCTTTTGATGCGATTATTGTGACAGCGTCACCATCTAATATTCCAGAAAAATTAGTTGAGCAATTGGCTGTAGGAGGTAGAATGTTAATTCCTTTAACGGTTGATGGGGGTCATCAAGAATTAATTCTGCTACAAAAAAATGAAGATGGAATGAAACAAATAATGATTGAAAAAGTTAATTTTGTACCCTTACTAGAAGGTACAGTGAAATGAAAATATTTACAAAAATTTATGAAGTTTGCTTAATTTGGGCAAAACATAAACACGCTGATTATTATTTAGGCATTATTAGCTTTTTTGAGTCGGTAATATTCCCAATCCCCGTTGATGTTATGTTAGCACCGATGTGTTTAGCCAGAATAGATCGAGCATGGCATTATGCATTTATAGCAACTGTCACTAGCGTTTTAGGTGGATTGTTTGGTTATTTACTAGGATATTATGCATTTGATAGTTTTATTGAACCTTTACTGGCTGATTGGGGGCTAACACAGCGTTATGAAATGGCTACTCTGTGGTTTGTCGATTATGGTGTTTGGATAGTTTTTGTCGCAGGTTTTGCTCCAATCCCTTATAAATTTTTAACTATTAGTGCGGGTGCACTTTCGATGCCACTGATCCCCTTTATGATTGCTTCATTGATTGGAAGAGCGGGGAGGTTTTACCTTGTAGCTTATTTAATTCGACTAGGCGGAGAGAAAATGGAGCAAAAACTCCATAAAATCATCGATTATATTGGTTGGGGTGTAGTAATTGTTGCAATCTTAGGTTACTTATTGTACAAATACATCTAGAGGGATAAATATTAAATTGATTTAAAACATAGAGTTAGATTTAATACTTAATAAAGCTCATTAACAGTCACTGCTAAGTGATGATTTCTAGTTAAATGATTTGTAAACGAGCGTCTTTTTATCGCAAAATTAAGGCAAACAGCAATAAAATGAATCATTCGGCTAAAATAAGTATTTTACTAGTTATCAGCTGTTTAGCCGCTTGTACTAATCATGCTCCGGCACCTGTTGATGATATTCGTTACACTCAAAAACACAAAAATCAATCACCATTCAATATTAGCCCGTCCAATCTAGATATACTGAGCAAGACTAATCAACACAAAGTATTACCTGGTGAAACCCTGTTTGCTATTGCATGGCGATATTCTTTAGATTATCACTCAATAGCAAAACTCAATGGCTTGAAAGCTTTTCGTATTTATCCTGGGCAAAAATTAGTTTTACGTAAAACGGAAACTCGATCAATATTTAATGCTCCGTCACTTCTAGCTGCTATTAATACCGATTTTCTTAATAAAAAAGAAAAGTGGATTAAAAAAAATAGCGAGCAAAAAACAACTCAACTGGTTACTAATAAAAAACACCAAGCTAATAATAGAATACCCAGCAATTTAAAAAAACCAATGCAATACAGAAAAGCGACACCTTCTAGAAATACGAATAATAAGATTAAGAACTGGATATGGCCCGTTAATGGCAAAGTGGTGAAAGGGTTTTCTGCTAAGCAAAATCAAAATAAAGGTTTAGATATCAAAGCTAAAAAAGGCACAGCGGTTAGAGCGACTGCACCGGGTAAAGTTGTATACAGTGGAGCAGGATTAAAAGGGTATGGACAACTAGTCATTATAAAACACAATGATAGTTACTTAAGTGCTTACGCTCATAATAATAAAATACATGTCTTAGAAAATGAAGTTGTAAAAGCAGGTCAAAGAATTGCCGATCTTGGAAAAAGTGGTGCAGATACTTTTAAACTGCATTTTGAAATACGCTATAAGGGGAAGCCAGTTAACCCTTTGAATTATTTACCTAAAACATAATAGGCATTAAAATTAAAGAGATCATTCGGTTATTTTTGAACAAAAAGATAGTAAACAAAAAATAGTTATAAATAATTTTTTTAAAAACCTAAAGTTATATCTAAATTGGACGATAAACATAAATAGAAATTTAAAAAAGATAGAAGTTTAAAAAAGATTTAAGAATAATAATTTAATTTTAATAGGGATTGCTGAGCGTTGTATATCAGCGGTTTCGTTATCTTGGTTTTAGTTGATAGTTATTTACTAACTAAATGCTAAAGCCTCACGGCAGAGAGAAGCGAAATGACAAAAGTAAATACAGTAAGAAAAGAAGAAATAAACCTTTCAACTAATGATGAGTTAACATCTATTGCGTTACAAGATGAGCCCAAACCATCCGATCTGAAAAAAATATCAAAGCAAGAATCCACTGCACCAGCTAAACGAGTTCGAGACAAAAATTTTGATGCTACTCAAATGTATCTCGGTGAAATCGGTGCATCGCCGTTACTGACAGCAGAGGAAGAAGTTTTTTTTACCAGAAAAGCACGAAAGGGTTGTGAAAAATCTAGAGCAAGAATGATTGAGAGTAATCTTAGATTAGTCGTTAAAATTGCTAGACGATATTCGAACCGAGGTATGGCACTTCTTGATTTAATCGAAGAAGGTAACTTGGGATTAATTAGAGCCGTAGAAAAGTTCGATCCAGAACGTGGATTTAGATTCTCAACTTATGCTACATGGTGGATCAGACAGACCATTGAACGCGGCATCATGAATCAAACCAGAACGATTCGTTTACCTATCCATGTTGTTAAAGAATTAAATGTCTATTTAAGGGCTTCAAGAGAACTTGCTCAAAAGCTAGATCATGAACCAACAGCTGAAGACATCGCATTGAAACTTGATAAGCCTGTTGAAACCGTAGCAAGAATGTTAGGTCTTAATGAGCGAGTTACATCAGTCGATTGTCCCGTTGGAAAAGACAGTGAAAAGCCACTTTTAGACACGATTGCCGATGATCGAGAATGTGGGCCTTCAAATAAGCTACAAGAAGATGATTTAAAACAAAGTATTGAATATTGGCTTGATCAACTAGGTGAAAAGCAAAAGGAAGTATTAGCGAGACGTTTCGGTCTACTAAGTTATGAAGCGGCTACTCTAGAAGATGTTGGGCATGAAATTGGATTGACTAGAGAGAGAGTTCGGCAGATACAAGTCGAGGCATTACGACGGTTAAGATTTATGTTAGAACGTCAAGGATTGTCTTTAGCGAGTATATTCAATACATAAAAGCTCTTAAAAGAAACACTAAAAAGCCCGTCAAATGACGGGCTTTTTAGTGGAATAAACTATTAACAAGAGTTAATCATCACCAGAAAAGGCAGAGATTAAATTTAATAAGTGCATGAAAAGCAAGTAAATATTCATATACATATTAACAGTAGCAAGAATATAGTTTGTCTGTTCACCTCGGATAATGCTGCTTGTGTCATAAAGAATAAAACCTGATATTAACATGACAATCAGTGCGGAGAATGCAAGTGATAAGCCTGATATATAGAATCCGAAGAAATAATTAGCTACAAAATAAGTTAAGTAACCTACAAAAATAACAGTAGCTCCGGTGAATAGCATGCCTCTCATAAATGAAAAATCTTTTTTAGAGGATAAAACATAGCCAGATAGTCCAAAAAATATTAAGCCAGTACCTGCTAACGCTTGTACAACAATTCCAGAACCAAATGATGACGAGTAATAAGCAACGATTGGACCCGCATAAAACCCTAAGAAACCGGTAAATGCGAAAGTGACAACAATGCCCATACTACTGTTAGCTGTTTTACGTAAAACAAATCCTATACCAAATACAACGGCTAGATAAATGAACGGGCTGATGTAGCCAACATTCATAGCAATTGCTGTGTATGCCATTGCCGCACTCCAGACTAAAGTGGCAGATAGTAGCAAGTAGGTATTTTTTAATACTTTGTTAATTTCAAGTGATTGACCACGTGTGCGTTCAATAACGGGGGCATTTTCTCTCATAGGGTCGCTCCTTATTAATAAATGAGATTTGCTAAGTGATTCCTTAGAATGAACTAAGTTTACCATTAACTAATATAGTATGTACTAAATTTAAAGATCCCAAGCCTTTTGGTCAAGTATTTTAAGTAAAATGTAACAATTTCTATTGATTGTTAGGTTGTGAAAATTAATTTAATAAATATGTAATTTTCCCTTTGCTATCTAATAATATTCGGGTAATATTCGCGCTCTGGAGAGATGGCAGAGTGGTCGAATGCACCGGTCTTGAAAACCGGCATAGGTTTGTAGCCTATCTAGGGTTCGAATCCCTATCTCTCCGCCAAA
>CAZRPK010000063.1:0-16898 GCA_964601915.1 uncultured Kangiella sp.
AAATGTTAATTCTCTTAATCTAAAACAAAAAAGCCGACAAACTTTGTCGGCTTTTTCATAATCAGAATTTGACTACCAGCGATAATGAGCAAATGCTTTATTTGCTTCAGCCATTCTATGAATGTCTTCACGCTTTTTAATACATGAACCACGCCCGTCCATTGCATCCATCAATTCACCCGCTAAACGAGCATTCATTGATTTTTCACCACGCTTACGTGAGCCTTCTACTAACCAACGCATAGCTAGCGCAATTTGACGTGAAGGTCTTACTTCAACGGGTACTTGGTAAGTTGATCCACCGACGCGGCGAGATTTAACTTCCACTAACGGTTTAATTTTGTCTAAGCCTTCTTCAAAGATTGGTAATGCATCTTCTACATTTTTCTTTTCTTTGATGATATCAAGTGCATCATAAACAATTTTTTCTGCAACTGATTTTTTTCCATCAACCATTAAAATATTAATGAATTTTGCTAGCAATTCACTTCCAAACTTAGGATCAGGTAGGATCTCACGTTTGGCGACGACGCGTCTTCTTGGCATTTTAGTTTTCCTATGTGTTCTTCAGGTTATTCCAGCACTGTGTCCGGACCTTACTCACATCTCAAAAGGGATGTCTTCAATTTTAAACATGTTCTTAATTATTTTTTGAATCCTTGCGACACAATAAAATAATCTTTACTAGAAAATGTTCTGTTTAACTTTTACTTAGTTTATAAGTAAAAATCATAAGTTTTTTACTTGGCTTGCAAAGGTCTAGCGCTCTACTTAAAGATAGATACTCAATCTTTACTTAGGACGTTTAGCACCGTACTTAGAACGTCCTTGACGACGATCTTTTACTCCACCTAAATCAAGGTTTCCACGTACACAGTGATAACGTACACCAGGAAGATCTTTAACACGACCTCCACGGATAACAACAACACTATGTTCTTGTAAATTATGACCTTCACCACCGATGTAAGAAGTGACTTCGAATCCGTTAGTTAAACGAACACGAGCTACTTTACGAAGTGCTGAGTTAGGTTTTTTAGGAGTGGTCGTATAAACACGAGTACAAACTCCACGCTTTTGCGGATTAGCTTCCAGCGCAGGTACTTTGCTTTTCGCGACGATTTTTTTACGCCCTTTGCGTACCAACTGATTAGTAGTTGACATTGTTTACAATAACTCCGGCTATGTTTCTATAATTTATCTAAAAATACTCTAACTTAAGGCTATTAGTTCTTCCAAACCCACCTAAAATTAGGGAGCAGAATTGTAATTGCCTTAGCTAAGCTTGTCAACCTAGAATCAACGTTCTACCCTAGGTTTAATCAATGCCCTATTCTTTCGGGCTTGAATCTTCACTAACGTCTGCAACTTCAGCAAGTGTTGCACTTAAAGCATCGGTTAAAGCTTGTTCTGCATCTTCTGCTGAAACGTTTTCTTCTATTTCAAATTCAACATCCTTACCTTCAAGACGCTTCTTTCTTTCTGCATGGTAAGTCAAACCAGTACCCGCAGGTATCAATCGACCAACAATAACATTTTCTTTTAAACCTCGTAGTCTATCTTTCTTGCCTGCAACAGCGGCTTCAGTAAGAACACGAGTTGTTTCTTGGAATGATGCTGCTGAGATAAATGATTCAGTGGCTAAAGAAGCTTTGGTAATACCCATTAATATTCTTTCAAACTGAACAGGTTCTTTATCTTCTTTTTCTAACGCATCGTTAATTTCTAATACACGAATGTACTCTGCAGTTTCCCCACGTAACAACTGGCTATCACCAACACTCGTTATAAGAACCTTCCGTAGCATTTGTCTTACAATTGCTTCAATGTGTTTATCATTGATTCCTACACCTTGTAATCGATAGACTTCCTGCACTTCATTAACGATAAAATTAGCTAATGCACTCACACCTTTCAAACGCAATATATCATGTGGATTATCTGCACCATCGGATACAACTTCACCTTTTTCTACCTGCTCACCTTCAAAGATGTTGAAATGACGCCACTTATGGATTAACTCCTCATACCCATCGCCTTCTTTAGGCGTAATCACTAAACGACGCTTACCTTTGGTTTCTTTACCAAAACTAACAAGACCAGAAATTTCAGCTAATATAGCAGGCTCTTTTGGCTTCCGAGCCTCGAATAAATCAGCAACTCTTGGAAGACCACCAGTGATATCCTTAGTTTTTGAACCTTCCTGAGGTATACGAGCGATAGCAGTACCAACCCCTACCTCAGATCCATCTTCAATACTAACAATTGTATTCACAGGCAATACGTATTGAGCCGGCGTTTTGGTTCCAGGAATATTTAATTCTTTTCCTTTCTTATCTAAAACGATAATTCTTGGACGTAAATCATTAGCCTTAGTACCAGAACGTTTTGACTCTTTGATATTTAATGTACTTAACCCAGTAATATCATCTGTCTTCCGCTCCATGTTCACGCCTTCAATAACATCCTCTAGCTTAATAGTTCCCGCTAATTCAGTGATGATAGGGTGAGTATGAGGATCCCAGTTTGCGATAATGGAACCACCTTTGACTTTCGCATTGTTTTTACATTCTAAAACCGCACCATAAGGCACTTTATATTTTTCTTTTTCACGACCATGCTCATCAATTAATGTTAACTCCGTAGAACGAGAAACAATTACTAATTTCTTATCTTTACGGGTTACAAACTTCGCATTTTGGATTTTGATAGTTCCGTTGTTTTTAATCTGTACATTATTTTCTGCAGTTGAACGAGAAGCTGCACCACCAATGTGGAAAGTTCTCATTGTTAGCTGAGTACCTGGCTCACCGATAGACTGTGCAGCGATAACACCAACCGCCTCACCAATATTAATACGATGTCCACGAGCTAAATCACGTCCGTAACATTGTGCACAAACACCATGTCGAGTTTCACATGAAATAACTGAACGAACGATGACATGGTCAATACCTTTTTCTTCAAGAATATCGACCCATTTTTCATCAATTAATGTACCCGCTTCGCAAAGAATATCGTCTGTTCCAGGAATATAAATATGCTCTGCTGGACAACGGCCTAATACTCTAGCTCCTAATGGCTCAACAACATCACCACCTTCAATTAACGGAGCCATTGCAAGCCCTTTTTCTGTGCCACAATCTTCTTCAGTAATCACTAAATCCTGGGCAACATCGACTAATCGTCGAGTTAAGTAACCAGAGTTAGCTGTTTTCAATGCTGTATCTGCAAGACCTTTACGAGCACCATGAGTAGAAATAAAGTATTCAAGAACGCTTAATCCTTCACGGAAGTTAGCTTTAATTGGGCTTTCGATGATAGACCCATCTGGTTTTGCCATCAAACCACGCATACCTGCTAACTGTCTTATCTGAGCGGCACTACCACGAGCTCCGGAATCCGCCATCATATATATTGAGTTAAAGGATTCTTGTTCAATAGTTTTACCTTCAGCATTGACGACATCTTCGACACTCAAATTTTCCATCATTTTCTTGGCAACTTGTTCACTCGTATGTGACCAAATATCAACCACTTTGTTGTATCGTTCACCCTGTGTTACAAGACCCGCTGAAAATTGATCTTCAATTTCTTTTACTTCAGCTTCTGCAGCTTCAATAATGGGTGCTTTAGCATCGGGAATAACCATGTCATCAATACCAACTGAAGCACCTGATAAGGTTGCGTAGTTAAAACCGGTATACATTAGCTGATCAGCGAATAATACCGTCGCTTTAAGACCAAGTCGTCGATAACACTGATTAATAATTGTTGAGATTGCTTTCTTGGTCATTTTAAGATTAACGTATTCAAACGGAAGCCCCGAAGGAACGACTTCGTATAACAATGCTCGTCCAACCGTCGTATCAACCAGTTTTGAAAGTTCAACGTCATCACCATTTTCATCTTGTTCAGTGATCGTTAAGCGTACTTTAACCTTCGCGTGTAATTCCGCAACACCATTTCTATAAGCTCTCAAAGCTTCAGCGGTACCGGAGAAGACCATGCCTTCACCTTTCACATTGATTCTTTCTCGTGTCAGGTAATAAAGACCTAAAACAACATCCTGTGAAGGAACAATGATAGGTTGACCATTAGCTGGCGCTAGTACGTTATTTGTCGACATCATTAATGAACGACACTCAATCTGCGCTTCGATAGTTAAAGGAATATGAACAGCCATTTGATCGCCATCAAAATCCGCATTATAAGCTGCACAAACTAATGGGTGGAGTTGGATCGCTTTACCTTCAATCAATACAGGCTCAAATGCTTGAATACCTAATCTATGAAGAGTTGGTGCACGATTTAACATTACCGGATGTTCGCGGATTACTTCTTCAAGAATATCCCAAACGACTGGCTCTTCTCTTTCTACCATTTTCTTAGCTGCTTTAATCGTTGTCGCAAGACCACGGAGTTCTAACTTTCCAAAAATAAAAGGTTTAAATAATTCAAGTGCCATTTTCTTTGGCAAACCGGTTTGGTGCAACCTTAATGTAGGTCCAACTACGATAACTGAACGTCCGGAATAATCGACTCGTTTACCTAATAGATTCTGGCGGAAACGACCTTGCTTTCCTTTAATCATATCGGCAAGTGATTTAAGTGGACGTTTATTTGAACCAGTAATTGCTCGACCACGACGACCGTTATCTAATAGCGCATCAACTGACTCTTGAAGCATCCGCTTTTCGTTACGTACAATAATATCTGGTGCGTTTAAATCTAATAAACGTTTAAGACGATTATTTCGATTAATCACTCGACGATATAAATCATTTAGATCAGAGGTTGCGAAACGACCACCTTCAAGAGGAACTAGCGGACGTAGATCTGGTGGAAGAACGGGTAAAACGGTCATGATCATCCATTCAGGTTTATTATCTGAATTGATAAACGCTTCGAGAACTTTTAATCTCTTAGTAAATTTCTTTAATTTAGTTTCAGAGTTTGTATTAGGAATTTCTTCTCTAATTGTTGCAGCTTCATCGCCAACATCAAGTTGAACCAATAAATCCATTATAGCTTCAGCACCCATTTTGGCATCAAATTCATCACCAAATTCTTCAAGTGCATCCAAGTAAGCTTCTTCATTCAACAACTGACGTCTTTCTAACGTTGTCATTCCTGGTTCTGTTACAACAAATGCTTCAAAATAAAGAACGCGTTCAATATCTCTTAATGTCATATCTAGAAGTAAACCAATGCGGGATGGTAAAGATTTTAAGAACCAAATATGTGCAACAGGACAAGCAAGGTCAATATGACCCATACGCTCACGTCTTACTTTAGCCAGTGCAACTTCAACACCACACTTTTCACAAATTACACCGCGATGTTTAAGCCTTTTATATTTCCCACAAAGACATTCATAATCTTTAACTGGTCCAAATATTTTTGCACAAAAAAGACCATCTCTCTCCGGTTTAAATGTACGATAGTTAATTGTCTCAGGTTTTTTTACTTCACCATAAGACCAAGACTTAACAGTTTCTGGTGAGGTTAAGCCAATTTTAATTGAGTCAAATTCTTCAGTTTGATTCTGTTGCTTTATAAAATTTAATAAATCTTTCAACTGTTTCTCCTCCCGGAGTGAAATTATAACTGATGGTTAAGTTGGTTGTTTTTTCAAACAGCCCTTACCGCAATGCTTGGTTAATAAATTCTGAAGTTTTTACGCCTTAAAATTTAAACCTAGCAATTTAAACCTAGTGATCTTGATCTAATTCTATATTAATACCAAGAGAACGAATTTCTTTCACTAATACATTAAAGGATTCTGGCATGCCAGGCTCCATACGGTGATCGCCATCGACTATATTTTTATACATTCGAGTTCGACCAACCACGTCATCAGACTTAACGGTTAACATTTCTTGTAGAGTGTAAGTTGCACCATAAGCTTCTAATGCCCAGACTTCCATCTCTCCAAAACGCTGTCCACCAAATTGCGCTTTACCACCAAGAGGTTGTTGCGTTACTAAGCTATATGAACCAGTTGAACGTGCATGCATTTTGTCATCAACTAAGTGATTCAATTTAAGCATATACATGTAACCAACGGTAACAGGACGTTCAAATTTCTCACCTGTACGACCATCATATAACCAAGACTGTCCAGAACTGGCTTCACCAGCAATCTCCAACATCTCTTTAATCTCATTTTCATTTGCACCATCAAAAACTGGTGTGCCCATAGGAACACCGGCTCTTAGATTTTCACAGAGGTTATGAATTTCTGCATCAGTCAACTCATCTAAATCAACCGTGTCTTCATCTCTATGATTATAAACTCTTGCTAAAAACTCTCGTTTTTTAGAAACATCTTGCGCTTCTTCAATCATGGTATCAATTTTACGACCAATACCTTTTGCAGCCCAACCCAAATGTGTTTCTAGAATTTGACCAATGTTCATACGAGAAGGTACACCTAAAGGATTCAATACGATATCTACTGGCTCACCATTTTCTAGATAAGGCATATCTTCTACAGGGACGATATTTGAAATAACCCCTTTATTTCCATGACGACCAGCCATTTTGTCACCCGGCTGAATACGACGTTTAACGGCCATATAAACCTTGACGATTTTTAATACTCCCGGCTGTAAATCATCACCTTGAGTAATTTTTTTACGTTTAACTTCCAATAAGTGATCATACTCTTGACGTTTTTCTTCTAAGTGGATTGCTAAAGCTTCTAATGATTGCTGTTGTTCGTCATCACGTAATTGAACATTTAACCATTCATCACTTCCTATTTCTTCAAGGTATTCAACTGTTAACTTACTACCTTTCTTTAATAGGTTAGGACCCTTTTCTGCAACTGAGTTTAATAATAATTTGTACGCTCTGTTATTAATATTGTCCGTTAAGATTGCAAACTCATCGTTCAAGTCTTTTTTAACTTGAATAACTTGTGATGCTTCAATACTGAGAGCTCGTTGATCTTTTTCAACGCCATCACGAGTATAAACTTGGACATCGATAATTGTACCAACTGTTCCAGAAGAAACTCTTTGAGAGGTATCTTTTACATCACTCGCTTTTTCACCAAAAATAGCCCGTAAAAGTTTTTCTTCTGGTGTTAATTGTGTTTCACCTTTAGGTGTTACTTTACCAACTAAAATATCACCTGCTTTAACTTCAGCACCCACATAAACAATTCCAGACTCATCTAACTTTGCTAATGCGCTTTCACCAACATTGGGAATATCGGCAGTAATTTCTTCAGATCCTAGCTTTGTATCTCGAGCAATACAGGTCAGCTCTTGGATATGAATACTGGTAAATCGATCTTCTTTTACAACATTTTCAGAAATAAGGATTGAATCCTCAAAGTTGTAGCCATTCCAAGGCATGAAAGCAATCTTCATGTTTTGTCCTAGAGCTAATTCACCTAAATCCGTTGATGGTCCATCAGCTAATACATCTCCACGGCCAATTTTATCGCCAACATTAACGATTGGACGTTGGTTAATACAAGTATTCTGATTTGAACGGGTGTATTTTCTGAGGTTGTAAATATCAACCCCAGCTTCGCCCACTTTTGTTTCTTTATCACTCACACGAACAACAATACGACTCGCATCAACAAACTCGATTACACCGCCTCGATTTGCAGAAACTGTAACACCAGAGTCAACCGCAACGGTTCTTTCCATACCGGTTCCAACTAACGGTTTTTGCGCCCTTAAAGTTGGTACGGCTTGACGTTGCATGTTTGAACCCATCAATGCACGGTTCGCATCATCATGTTCCAAAAAGGGGATTAATGACGCTGCTACGGATACAATTTGTTGTGGTGAAACATCCATATATTGAATATTGTCAGCGGATGTAAAAGTAAATTCACCGTGATGACGACAAGATATCATCTCATCTGTCATATTATCGTCAGCATCTAAAGTAACATTCGCTTGAGCAATGTGAAATTCACCTTCCTCAATCGCTGATAGGTAATCAATTTCAGCGGTTGCTTTGCCATTGATTACTTTACGATAAGCGGTCTCTAAAAATCCGTAATCATTTGTTCTTGCGTAACTTGATAACGAATTGATTAATCCAATATTTGGACCTTCTGGCGTTTCGATTGGGCATACACGACCATAATGAGTGTGATGAACATCTCGAACTTCAAACCCAGCTCGTTCACGAGTCAAACCACCGGGACCTAAAGCTGAAACACGACGCTTATGAGTCACTTCTGATAGTGGATTATTTTGATCCATAAATTGTGAAAGCTGACTTGAGCCAAAAAATTCTTTAATTGCAGCTGATACAGGTTTTGCATTAATTAAATCTTGAGGCATCAGATTATCGGCTTCAGCCATACTTAATCTTTCTTTAACGGCTCTTTCAACACGAACGATACCAACACGGAATTGGTTTTCAGCCATTTCACCTACGCTTCTTATTCTTCGATTACCTAAGTGATCGATGTCATCAACCATGCCTTTACCATTTCGAATATTTAAAATAGTTTTGACTACTTCAATGATATCCTCTTTGGAAAGTATACCGGCACCTTCATCACCTTCTCGACCAATTCGACGGTTAAACTTCATTCGTCCAACACGCGATAAGTCGTAACGATCTTTACTAAAGAACAAGTTTGAAAATAATGCTTCAGCAGAATCTTTTGTTGGTGGTTCACCTGGTCGCATCATACGATAAATTTCAACTAACGCTTCAAGTTTGTTATTACTTGGATCGATACGAATAGTATCTGACATATAAGAGCCACGATCTAAATCGTTAGTGTAAAGTGTCTCGAATTTTTTAATTTCAACTTCATTTAGCTTTTCTAATAGCTCTTCTGTGATTTCTGAGTTTGCCGCCACTAAAACTTCACCAGTTTCAGTATCGATGATATCTCTTGCGATTGCTTTACCAATTAAATATTCTGCGGGTACTTCTAACTTATTGATCTTCGCTTTTTCAAGCTCTTTGATATGTCTAACAGTAATTCGACGACCTTCTTCTACAATAACCTTACCGCGCTTCCCTTTAATATCAAAAGTAGCAGTGATCCCACGTAATCTTTCAGGAATTAAATCAACAAAAATTTCACCGTCTTTACCAATTTCAACTTTATCAAAATCGTAAAACATTTCTAACATGTCTTGAGTTGAAAATTCTAAGGCTCTGAGTAAAATTGATGCTGGAAGTTTTCTTCTCCTATCTATTCTCACAAATAAGCAGTCTTTTGGATCAAATTCAAAATCTAACCAAGAGCCACGATAAGGAATAACACGAGCGTTGTATAATAATTTACCTGATGAATGAGTTTTTCCTTTATCTGAGTCAAAAAATACACCAGGACTTCTATGTAACTGAGAAACAATAACTCGCTCTGTACCGTTGATTACAAAAGTACCGTTATCAGTCATCAATGGCATTTCACCCATATAGACTTCTTGCTCTCTTACTTCTTTAACTGTTTTATTTTTATTTTCTTTATCATAGATAACTAATCTGATCTTCACTCGAAGTGGTGCAGAATAAGTGATACTTCTCATTTGACATTCTTTTACGTCAAACGCAGGCTCACCCAACTTATAGCTTATGTACTCAAGCGCTGCAGATCCAGAATAACTGGTGATAGGAAAAACAGACTTAAATGCTTTTTCTAATCCTGACTTCTCAATATTTGCTTCATTTAAAAATGATCGATACGAATCCAATTGGATCGCGAGCAAATAAGGAACTTCTAAAACTCTTTTGTTACGGCTGAAATCCTTACGGATTCTCTTTTTTTCAGTATATGAATAGGCCATCTGGGCTCCTCAGTTAGCTATCATGGATTTATAATCATTTCTTGATACGGTGAAAATGACTATAAAACAATTTATTGTAAAACTTCTTTATCAAACCTTTAACCTAAGTGCTCACTAAGTTAAAAGTCCGTATCAAAATAAATATTTTTCTTTTTAACTAAAATCGACGTTTTAACTAAAAATTAAAAACGACAAAACGGCTGGCGGTTTTTATCCTTTTTTAATAAAGATAAAAACCACCAGCCGATAATCAATTTTTATAAAATGTTTCTAAAAAATAAATCTAAATTACTTGATTTCTACTGATGCACCAGCTTCTTCAAGCTGCTTTTTAACATCTTCCGCTTCAGCTTTTTCTACGCCTTCTTTGATTGGAGTAGGTACGCCTTCAACTGCGTCTTTCGCTTCTTTTAGTCCAAGACCAGTGATTCCACGAACCGCTTTGATTACTGCAACTTTCTTCTCACCGAAGCTAGTTAATACAACATCAAACTCAGTTTGTTCCGCCGCCGCAGCGCCGCCATCAACGGGACCTGCAACAACAGCAGTAGCTGCAGCAGCAGTTACGCCAAATTTTTCTTCCATTGCTTCAACTAGTTCAACAACGTCCATTACTGACATGTCAGCAATTGCATTTAATATATCTTCTTTAGAAAGAGCCATTACTCATTCTCCTATTTAATAAAATTTATGTACAAGATTGTTTTACTTGAAAATACTAAAAAAACACTCATTATGTTAATTACTATATCGCTTTTGACTATGCCGCTTTCTGAGCACGAACCGCATCTATTACTCGCGTAATACGTGATGGGAATTCGTTTAATGTACGTGCCAGTTTGGTAACCGGTCCATTCATCACACTCATTAATTGCGAAATTGCTTCGTCTTTGGTTGGTAGCTTTGCAACAGCATCAAGTTGATCCGCTGAATGCAAAGTGCCGCTAACTGCAATTGCTGTAGTGACCAGTTTGTCGCAATCTTTTGAAAAATCACGAACTAATCTAGCCGCTGCGCCTGGTTCTTCAAGCGAAAACGCGCAAATAACCTGACCAACTAATGCATCAGTTAAACAAGCGAATTCAGTATCTTCAACAGCACGTTTCGCTAAAGTGTTTCTAACTACCCTTAAGTAGACTCCACTTTCACGAGCTTTGACGCGCATTTCAGTCAATTGCTCAACTGTCATGCCACTATATTCGGCAATTACTGCAGATAGAGCGCTAGAAGCAACATCAGCTACCTCTTTAACAATCTGCTTTTTACCTTCTAGTCTAAGTGCCACGTCGTTCACCTCCACTATTTCCAATCTTTCGATTGAAAGGTTTACAAATTAAATAATGTCTAAACATTTGCAATAAACAAGATCTATTACAAAGTAACGTTTACACTTATTCCCGTAAACGGCGAACCGAACAGAAATCTGTACGGGTAACACCGTCTGCGTAGGCCATTTTAAGACTGTTTTTTGCCACTACCTCAAAACTCTTTAGTAAAAGAACTTGGGGCAAACAACAACAAAAAGACATCACCTACGGTCTATGACGGTTCCCAATTTATTAAACTTGCAAGCAAAAATTGCCGCAAATAACAAACTAAAAACCCATGATTAAACAAAGATAACTTTGTTTAATCAAATTCTTCTAATCTTTGGTTTCTAAACCTGCTACGTCAACAGTTATGCCAGGACCCATTGTCGAGCTTAACGTTAACTTTTTAAGATAAACACCTTTAGCAGAAGTCGGTTTGGCTTTTTTGATTGCAGTAATCAACGCATTTAAGTTGCCTGTTAATTCTGCTTCACCAAATTCTAATTTACCAATGGTTGCATGAACAATTCCACCTTTGTCAGTTCTATATTGAACCTGACCCGCTTTAGCGTTCTTAACCGCTGTAGCAACATCTGGTGTTACTGTACCAACTTTTGGATTTGGCATTAATCCACGAGGTCCAAGAATTTGTCCTAACTGGCCAACAACTCTCATCGCATCAGGACTAGCTATCACAACATCAAAATCCATATTGCCTTTTTTAACTTCAGCAGCTAAATCGTCCATTCCAACGATGTCTGCTCCAGCAGCTTTAGCGGCTTCTTCGTTTGCGCCTTGTGTGAATACAGCAACACGTACATTTTTGCCCGTACCATTAGGAAGAACTGTTGCGCCACGAACCACTTGGTCACTTTTACGAGGATCAACACCAAGGTTAACCGCCATGTCGCAAGACTCCGAAAATTTAACTGAAGATACTTCTTTTAAAAGAGTGATCGCTTCACTCAAACTGTATACTTTTCCTGATTCAACTTTCTCGTTGATCATTTTTTGTCTTTTCGTTAATTTAGCCATCGGTTAACCCTCCACATCCACGCCCATTGAACGAGCTGTGCCCGACAATGTTCTTACTGCAGCATCCATACTAGACGCCGTTAAATCAGGCTCTTTTGTGTTAGTAATTTCTTCTAACTGAGCACGAGTAATTTTACCTACTTTTTCAGTATTTGGACGACCGCTGCCTTTTTTAAGACCAATCGCCTTCATAATAAGAACGGCAGCTGGTGGAGTTTTTGTAATAAACGTAAAACTACGATCACTATAAACAGTAATAACAACAGGTGTCGGTAAACCTTTTTCTATCTTATCTGTTGCAGCATTAAATGCTTTACAAAATTCCATGATGTTAACACCATGTTGACCTAATGCAGGGCCAACTGGTGGACTCGGATTGGCAGCACCTGCGCCAATTTGTAGCTTGATATAGCCTGTGACTTTCTTAGCCATTTTTCACCTCACTTGGGTTCAAGCGCTTGACTCATTTTCCTGCTCTTAATGTTGATTAACAAGAATCAATATTAACAACTGGTTAACTTTTAAGCTCCCCTTTTTTTAACGTACAAAAAACACCCACAACTAATTTAGTCATGGTTGCTTCCTCTTCTCTATTGATGTGATTTATTTCATTAGAATAAATCACACCGAAATTTTTCAACTTAACTAGTCTTTTTCTACCTGACCAAAATCGAGCTCGACAGGGGTTGAACGTCCAAATATCATGACTGATACAGATAAACGGCTTTTCTCATAATTGACACTTTCAACTACGGCATTAAAATCAGCAAAAGGTCCATCAACGACTCGAACTGCTTGGCCAACTTCAAATAAAGTTCTTGGTCTTGGCTTGTCAGTCGATTCTTCTAGTCTATTGAGTATTCTGTCAGCTTCTTTTTGGCTTATAGGGGCTGGTTGCTCTTTTGTTCCACCAATAAAACCTAATACTCTTGGTGTATCTCTTACCAAATGCCAACATTCATCGTTGATATCCATTTCCACTAATACATAACCAGGAAAGAACTTACGAGTACTTTTGCGCTTTTGACCTGCACGCATTTCTACCACTTCTTCAGTGGGAACTAATATTTGTCCAAAGCTTTCTTCTAGACCAAACTGCTTAATACGGTCTTCAATAAAACCTTTAACCTTACCTTCATAACCAGAATAAGCTTGAACCACATACCATCTTAATGCCATCGATTAAGCTCCTTTTACTGTTAAAAAGTTAACAACATAAACGAGGCCCATATCGATCAAATAGAGCATGAAACCTATAAGTACCACAGCAACTATTATAATAAGGCTTGTTTGAACCGTTTCTGCACGGGTTGGCCATACAACTTTACGAGCCTCTACTCGAGACTCTTTAGCAAACGCCATTCCAACTCTGCCTTTAGTAGTTGTAATCGCAATTCCTAAACCGATAGCGACTAACACTATAACGGTTGCAACACGGATTAAAATAGAATCATCAACTAAATAGTGATTAGCATAAACAGCACCACCTAAGGCAAGAAAAGCCAATAGCCATCTTAAACCATTAAAGGACGCTTCAAATTCTTGTTCGTTTATGCTCATCTTATTTTACACTCAATTTAGTCAACCATTGTTTGACACCGCTCTAAAACTCTAGAACAGCTATTATTGCAGTGGCAGGCCAGGAGGGACTCGAACCCCCAACCTGCGGTTTTGGAGACCGCTGCTCTACCAATTGAGCCACTGGCCTGCAATAAAAATGCGATTTTGCAATAATTTACAAAATCGCAGTACTACTCTTTACATCAGAAAATGCTAATAATTACTATGTTTATTGCTAAGCAATAATCTTAGCAACAACACCAGCACCAACCGTACGTCCACCTTCACGAATAGCGAAACGTAAACCTTCATCCATTGCGATAGGAGCAATTAATTCAACTTCCATCTTAATGTTATCACCAGGCATAACCATTTCTACACCTTCAGGCAATTCACAAGCACCGGTTACATCAGTTGTACGAAAGTAAAACTGTGGACGGTAACCTTTAAAGAACGGCGTATGACGACCACCTTCATCTTTGCTAAGAATATAAATTTCAGCTTCGAATTTAGTATGTGGATTGATTGATCCTGGCTTAGCAAGAACTTGACCACGCTGAACATCTTCACGTTTAGTTCCACGCAATAAGATACCACAGTTATCACCAGCTCGACCTTCGTCAAGAAGCTTACGGAACATTTCAACACCAGTAACTGTTGTCTTTGTTGTATCAGTAATACCAACAATTTCAACTTCTTCACTCACTTTGATAATACCCGCTTCAATACGACCAGTAACAACTGTTCCACGACCAGAGATAGAGAAAACATCTTCGATAGGCATGATGAAATCTTTTTCAATTTCACGCTTTGGCTCAGGAATGTACTCATCTAGCGCTTTAGCCAATTCCATAATAGCTTCTTTACCTAATTTACCTTCATCACCTTCAAGTGCTTTAAGAGCAGAACCGTGAATAATTGGAGTATCATCACCTGGGAATTCGTACATATCTAATAATTCACGAATTTCCATTTCAACGAGTTCTAATAATTCTTCATCATCAACCATGTCACATTTGTTCATGAAAACAACAATCTTAGGTACACCGACTTGACGTGATAATAAGATATGCTCACGAGTTTGTGGCATAGGACCATCAGCAGCAGAACAAACTAAGATAGCGCCGTCCATTTGAGCGGCACCAGTGATCATATTTTTTACATAATCAGCATGTCCTGGACAGTCAACGTGTGCATAGTGACGATTTTCAGTTTCGTATTCAACGTGTGAAGTAGAGATTGTGATACCACGTTCTTTCTCTTCAGGAGCATTATCGATTTCTGCGAAATCTTTAGTTTCTCCACCAAAAGCCGCAGATAGAACTGTACACATAGCCGCTGTTAAAGTTGTTTTACCATGATCGACGTGGCCGATTGTTCCAACATTGACATGGGGTTTAGTTCGTTCAAATTTTTCCTTAGACATAAATGCCTCCAAAAGAGTTAAGCTTAATTATAAAAAAATTTAACTATATCTGCTAGCTTCTGCAAACATAGCTAAACTCGGTCAAGTCTTCCGACAGAACCGAGATAAATGGTGCCGATAACCAGATTCGAACTGGTGACCTCTCCCTTACCAAGGGAGTGCTCTACCGACTGAGCCATATCGGCTGTTTGTTCGAACTGGAGCGGGTAGCGAGAATCGAACTCGCATCATCAGCTTGGAAGGCTGAGGTTCTACCATTGTACCATACCCGCGTTATTCAAATAATGCTTCAATCAACTACTTAATCGTCTATGAAACACCTATAACATCTTTATTGAACTGTATATCAACGCTTTATATAGAAAGCAGCTCGTTATTACAAGTCACACTTCTAAAATCTGGTGGTGGGGGAAGGATTTGAACCTTCGAAGGCGAACCGTCAGATTTACAGTCTGATCCCTTTGACCACTCGGGAACCCCACCAAATACTACTTTTAACTGCACCTTTATCCCTCAAGCGCACTTCATTTACTTTACAATAAACAGGTAATGCCTATTTATTAAGAATAATGGTGCCGGTTCCCGGAATCGAACTGGGTACCTACTGATTACAAGTCAGTTGCTCTACCAAGTGAGCTAAACCGGCATTTTAACTAGTGGCAAATCTCTTATTTTGCCTAAAATAGCGTATAAAATCAGCCATTTACTCCTGTTTGATAAAGCGTTCTTACGGCTCCTCTCTAACAGGGACGCGAATTCTAATGAGTTATTAGCTAATGATCAACGATTTTTTTAAGAAATTTAACAATTCTTTTCTTCACTATGAATAGTAGTTAAGAGATGAAGTGTGATAAACAGACTAAATGGTTATCTTTCAATGCTTGAATTCAAGTAATAAGTGCAATTGTTGAACGAAGCCGCTAACGCGGAGAAGGTCTTTATCACCCATACTTTCAATACATCTTCAATTAAGGAGGTGTATTGACTGTCTGGAGAAGACCATGAACGACACCAAACTCATTACAACGCTCTGTATGAGCAACATATTAACGTATTAACGCTTCAAGGTAAAAGCGTGCGAACCATCGAGATGTATTCTCGGAGTTTACGTAAAATTACTGCCAAGTTTGATATGCCCCCCGATCGCATCACCACGGAACATTTAAAACACTATTTTCTGGAGTTAGCACAATCTCATTCGTGGAGCTCGGTATGACCACGGTTTTACATACTCAATAGTCGACGATTGGAATATCACCCGCATATTCATGTCTTAGTTCCGGCGGGTATCTTCAATTCACTTCGAACTTGCTGGCGAGAAAAAAGTAGTCATTATCTATTTAATGGCAAGGCGTTAGCCGTCGTTTTTAGAACCAAATTTATGGCACGATTAAGAAGGCTAGGTGTTAAGATCCCTTGCACACTTCCTCAAAAATGGGTGGCTCAATGCCAGTCTGTTGGACGTGACGAACCGGCTTTAAAATATCTAGCACGTTACCTTTATCGAGGGGTACTGAGTGATAAAAACATTCTCAAACACCAGCAAGGGAAAGTCACCTTTCGGTATGAAAGATAGTCAATCCAATCAATGGAAAAATCGCACGGAGTCAGCGGTAGAGTTTTTATGGTTAGTATTGCAACATGTTTTACCTAAAGGCTTTAGGCGCACCTGAGACTATGGGTTTCTACACGGTAACGCCAAAACTATTTTACAGAAACTTCAACTAACACTAAAAGTGATGCTAGATAAACCAAAAGACAAAAAGAAACAAGGGCATTACT
>CAZRPK010000064.1:0-16844 GCA_964601915.1 uncultured Kangiella sp.
GTGGGCTAATCGCATAATAAGATAGTTGGATCAGTAAATATTGTTTTGAAAGCTTATATTGACAATTAATAGGGTCATGTATATTGTTATCGATAGACAAAATGTCAGAAGAGCAAACTACATTAGCATAAGCTAATCAATAAGTGAAATTGGCGATTTATCAAATATTTTTGTAAAGTGGCTAAAAATACTAATTTATTGAGAGTTAAAACATGACAAATCAAGTTAATGAAGATCGAGTCTTGAATAGTTTTCACGAATTCTGGCCATACTATTTAGGAGAACATCGTTTAATAACGTGCCGAGTTTTACATTATATTGGCACCATTGCTTCAGCCTCATTATTAACCTATTTATTAGTAATTCAACAGTATCATTTATTACCGCTTGTGCTAGCAGCAGGATACGGACCAGCCTGGATTGGTCACTTTTTTATTGAGAAAAATCGTCCTGCTATTCACCTATCCTAAATGGTCATTTATGGGTGATTACAAGATGTGTTATTTAGCTCTAACAGGACAGCTTAGAAGTGAACTAAGCCGATTATTTGGATCTACAGGTACTCATAAAACACGTACCTAAGTGAAACGACAACTTTATAAACGTAAAAATTGAAATTTATGATAGTAACTATTTAGTAGAAAAAAATTGTGGCAGATCAAACTGTTTGCAAAGTCATTGACATTTTTACCTCATCTCTAGTTACAGCTCCATGCATAACAACGGTCAAATCTAATTTTTCATGCCATTCATATATCGTGTTAATATTTTGTTTCAACAGAAATACTAACTTTGTTTCTACCATGTTTTTTTGATAGGTACATGGCATAGTCTGCACGAGAAATAAGAATTTCCTGAGTATCTTTTTTTACCCATTCAGCTACTCCAAAACTAGCCGTCATTTTTTCAACTGGCGAAAAATCAGAATTTTCGATAATCTCGCGTAATTTTTCTGCAACCATTTCTGTATTATCTAAATTAGTAGATGGACATATGATCAAAAACTCCTCTCCGCCCCACCTACCTAAAATATCATTACTTCGTAAATTCTCTTTCATCAATAAAGCGAATTTTGTTAACACTTGATCGCCAACGATATGACCATGCGAATCATTAATATTTTTAAAGTAATCAATATCAATCATAATAATACTTAGAGGATATTCATATCGTTCAGCCCGCTTTAATTCTACGTTAAAAACCTGATCAAGTTTTATTCTGTTATAGGTTTGAGTAAGCATATCCGTTTCAGATAAAAGTTCTAATTCTCTTGTTTTTGCCTCCAATTTATTATGCGTACTTTTTAGCCTTTTATTCAGTATGGTTAATTTTCCGTTCCACCAAACTAATGCTATAACAAAAAGAAAGACAACAATAATCAGTAACCAATATTCTTTATAGTTAACTGTAGGTTGCAATGTAGTTATAGCCCCTCGGCTTAAAAAATCTGTTAGAGCACGCTTATCACCAGTGATAA
Source organism: uncultured Kangiella sp. (assembly GCA_964601915.1). Taxonomy (GTDB): domain Bacteria; phylum Pseudomonadota; class Gammaproteobacteria; order Enterobacterales; family Kangiellaceae. The sequence goes on from CAZRPK010000064.1 coordinate 1,478, forward strand.
TGATTTTTTCGAGTAGTCCTGAAAGTAATGCATCTTCTTTTCTAGTAGCAAGCGAAACAACATCATCAAAATCAGGGGGGAGTATTCCCGCTATTTTTAAGTCATAAAACGCTCTGTCATTAAATAAATTAGCAACGGAATACAGCGAGGCGAAGCCACCATAGACCTTTCCGTCTGCAACCATACTCAAAACATCTGACGGCTTGTTGTTATCAATTATTTTAATTTCGGGATAATATTTTTTTAATTTATAAGACAAGGTATTGCCAGTTAATGTTGCAAATACTTCGTTTTTTACCTCAGACAGATCGCGTATGTAGGAACGATTTTTTTTTGTAACAATCACTCTTTTTATTCGAGCATAGGGACGGGTAAAATTCATGATATTTAAGCGCTGAGGATCCTCTGTAGCCCAAGGTAGAATATCACATTTTTGTTCCAGTAAATCTTGAAATGAAACACTCCAAGAAGAAGAAACGGTTGTTTTAAGGATGATTCCAGACTCTTTAAGTAGTAACGTAACTAAATCATAACTTGCTTGCCCCTTCACAGCTTGAGCAACATTGCAGACGGTTAATGATTCAATATTTTTTAAATAACTGATTTCCTTTTCAGATAATAATGGAGTTAGCAGATTCGATTCTTCAGCCTGTGCGTTCATTATAGAGATAAGAAAAATCAACCAATACTTCATTAAAACCCTATTAACCTGTGATTATCGTAAGAACATGTGTTAATAATAATCAAAAATTGGCTTTTATACGAGAAATTTGGAATAAAATGTTAATATAGCTGAATTCTAGTCATAAGTTCACAGTATTTCAGCCCATTTAGGGCATTAAATTTATTTATAAAGACACCAAACTGTAACCATCAACTTGCAAGGTAGTTAACATTGTCATTGCTGAGAGTGCCAAACTAATTTGTGGCGCAAGTTCAGATTTTTTAATTCCCATAAACTCTGTACTTTGACCACATTGATAAAACTTAACGCCTTTTGCATGTAATTGCTCAATCATTTCAAGTGTGGGATTAGCATCAAAGTGTCTTTCTTGATAAGCCTTCTGTGTAAGACCATCTCTGGTCACAGCGCCGTGCATCACAACCGCCAAATCTAAACTTTCCAATTTAACCCCATTCATTACATGCATATTGATAAAACGCGCCACGCTTTCTAAACGGCGATTTAACACAAAAACTTCTTTTGATGTTTTTGTAATATCAAAAACAACTTTATATTTAAAATCCTTTGGTAGGGTGATATCGCGATTTTCAATAGGGAATACTGGACCGTATTTAGTAAAAACAGGACCTTTAGTCGGTACACTATTAGAAGCTTTATCTTCGGCTCCAACGGGAGTCAATATAGAGAAAAAACTCAGAATTAAAAGAGTAGACAATAGCTTAATGTTTTTATTCTGAATTACAATTTTATCGTTAGACATATTTTAAAATTCCTGTAGTGATATTCTTATTTATATCATAATCCCATATCAGTTACACCACATACTTCAGTCATTTCTCAACTAATAGACTTTTACGAATATCATCTAAACTCGTATGCCTGATATCTTTACCTTTGACTAGATAAATAATGTATTCACAAATATTCTTAGAATGATCGCCAATCCGCTCCAATGCTCGAGCGCACCAAGAGATACGTAATGCATTTTTAATTTCACGAGGATCTTCCATCATTTTTAATATTAATATACGAGAAAGATTATCAAATTCTTCATTGATCAAACGATCACTTTGAATGATGTCTAACGCTTCGTCAACATTCATCCTTGCATACGCATTGAGTGAACGATTAAGCATTTTCTTAACACTATCACCTAAATGGCGTAACTCAATAAATTGTTTTGCACTAGATTGATCAGAAGAGAGTTTAAGTGCATTCTTACCTAATTTTTCTGCTTCATCACCAATTCGCTCTAAGTCTGTAATCGTTTTAATAATACTTACCATCAACCTTAAATCACTTGCGGCGGGCTGCCTTCTTGCTAATATTTCTGTACAAGTTTCATCAATTTCAACTTCCATAGCATTGACTTTTGCATCAGTTTCTACCACTTTTAAGGCAAGAACCCGATCAGCTTGAAGCAATGCGATCAAACCATTTGATACTTGCTGTTCAACTAACCCCCCCATTTTAAGCACTTGGTTTCTAACTTCTTCAAGTTCTTGATTGAACCGTTTTGAAATGTGCTGAGATAAATGCAGTTCATTTTCCATACTGTTAGCCTCTTTATATGTTCTATCTAATTAACTATCATTAAACTCAATTTTAAAACGATTACCCGTTTAGCCAAACCGCCCAGTTATATAATTTTCGGTTAGTTTATGTGATGGGTTAGTAAATATTTTCTTTGTTTCGCCCATCTCAACTAGCTGCCCCATGTGAAAATAAGCAGCTGTTTGAGAAATTCTAGCTGCTTGCTGCATTGAATGAGTGACTATAGCAATCGTATATTTTTCCTTTAACTCATCAATGAGCTCTTCAATTACTGCAGTCGCAATAGGATCAAGAGCTGATGCGGGTTCATCCATCAATATAACTTCAGGACTTACTGCAATAGTCCTAGCAATACAAAGTCGTTGCTGTTGCCCACCAGATAGGTTAGTTCCCGATTCATCTAAACGATCTTTTACTTCATTAAATAAACCTGCCTTTTGTAAACTGGTGAGCACTATTTCATCAAGCTCTGCTTTATTAATTGCCAACCCATGAATCTTTGGGCCATAAGCGACATTCTCATAAATGGATTTAGGAAAAGGATTAGGCTTTTGAAAAACCATTCCAACTCTTGCTCGCAATAATACAGGATCCATTTCTTTAGCATATATATTCTCACCATCAAGTGTTAAATCACCTTCCACCTGACAAATTGAAATTGTATCATTCATACGATTTAAACAACGTAGAAAGGTTGACTTTCCACAACCAGAAGGACCTATTAGAGCCGTCACTTGATTACGAGCCAAATCTAAACTGACATCATTAATCGCTTGCTTTTTACCATAAAAAACATTGACATTACGCATCGACATTTTTGCCTCTTTGGCAAAACAGTTTCCAACCGTGCCATCAATTTTTGTGTCTACAGAAAGTAAACTTTCTGCAGAAGGTAAATCAACCATATCAATAACCTTTTTTTATTTCTCAAACCTTTTTCTTAGCAAAGCCGCACTTGTATTCATAACAAACAAAAAAACTAACAAAACTAAAATAGCTGCAGATGTCTTTGCTAAAAATGCCCGTTCTGGACTATCAGCCCATAAAAATATTTGTACCGGTAAAACCGTAGCAGCATCCGTAACACTCGTAGGCACATCAACAATAAAAGCAACCATGCCTATCATTAACAACGGAGCCGTTTCTCCTAAAGCTTGCGCTAAACCGATGATAGTGCCTGTCATAATACCGGGCATTGCCATAGGCAGAACATGGGAAAAAGTCGTTTGCATTTTAGATGCACCAATTCCCATAGCAGCTTCTCTTATCGATGGTGGTACCGCTTTAATCGATGCTCTGCTTGCGATAATAATTGTTGGTAAAGTCATTAGTGTCAAAACAATACCACCGACTAACGGCGCTGATCGAGGTAATCCAAATATATTAATAATCACTGCAAGCCCTAACAATCCAAATATAATTGATGGTACTGCGGCAAGATTATTTATATTCACTTCAATAATATCTGTCCAACGATTCTTCGGTGCAAACTCTTCTAAATAAAGCGCAGCAGCCACACCTAAAGGAAAAGACAGCGCAAGTGTTACTAGCATAGTTAAAATAGTCCCCGTCAATGCGCCTTTGACACCCGCTAGTTCAGGCTCTCTAGAATCACTATTTGTGAAGAAACTAAAATTAAATCGCTTTTCAATTAAATTATTATCTAACAGGTATTTTATCCATTGCGCTTGATTATCACTAATTCTAGCACTCCCTTTACCAATTTCTGGTGAGTCCTTTAAATAAGTATCAACATCATCATCAAGCCTTACCCACACCTCAACTTTTTTACCGTATAAATCGAGTGAATTCAATAGATACTGTTTAATTCTAAATTCAGCATTGCTACTAAATATTTTAAATAGTTGGCGTTTATCTTTTCTTTTTTTTACCTCTGGATACATACTATAAATAGATTTTTTTAATACTTTACGATAATTGACACTAGCAAAATTTTTCTTGCTCTCATCTATTACTGGCAACCAATTTTTTTTGTAGCTAATGTTTAATTTTACCCAGTGCTGATGAAAAGCTGGCAATGCTTTAAAAGTAATATCGGCAATCAAAATGATTACTAAAAAGAAACCTAAAGTAACGGCTAATCTTCCTATTAATTTAAAACGTTTTTCTTTTTTATGGCGAACTTGTAAGCTAGCAACCACCTTACGCGTATTTGACGAAAAACTATTTGCTAGTCTCTTTTCTTTTTTCTCAATCATATTGTTCTCGATATTTTCTAACCACTTTGAGCGCCACAATATTGAGTAATAAAGTGGTTAGAAAAAGCATTAACCCTAATGCAAATGCGGCTAAGGTTTTTGGACTATCAAACTCTTGATCGCCTGTTAATAGAGTAACTATTTGTACTGTTACGGTGGTCACCGATTCTAAGGGGTTGGCAGTTAAGTTTGCAGCCATCCCCGCAGCCATAACCACAATCATTGTTTCCCCAATAGCTCGAGAAAGAGCAAGTAAAATCGCACCAATAATTCCTGGAAGAGCCGCAGGTAATAGAACTTTTATAATCGTTTCTGATGGAGTTGCGCCTAACCCCAAAGATCCTTCTTTTAAAGAGTCTGGAACAGCACTGATCGCATCATCAGACAAGGATGATACAAAAGGTATGATCATAATTCCCATAACTAAACCCGCAGCTAATGCACTTTCTGATGCAACACTTAAACCTAGCCACCCACCAAAATCTCTAATCAAAGGAGCCACCGTTAATGCAGCGAAGAAACCATAGACCACAGTAGGAACTCCAGCCAAAATTTCTAACATAGGCTTAGCAATACTACGAAGCCTCTGAGAGGCATACTGGGATAAATAAATAGCGATCATCAACCCAACTGGAACAGCCAAAACCATGGCTATAACCGTGATCAATAGAGTGCCTACAAATAAAGGAATTGCACCAAAAGCACCTGATCCTCCCACCTGATCCGTGCGCATAGCCACTTGTGGGCTCCACTCTGTTCCCCATATAAACTCCCACGGTGGAACCGCACTAAAAAACTGTATTGATTCAAATAGAACAGAAAGAATAATACCAATGGTTGTTAATAACGCGATACCTGAACATACCCAAAGAATACCACCAACAATTTTTTCCATTTTAATACGTGACTGGTACTCTGGAGTAAACTGACTAAGAACATAGCTAACACTTGCTAGAGAAATAAGTAATATAGAAACATTTCTTATCCAATTGGTTGTTGACTGTAAATTCACTAACTGAACAGCAACCTCAACTTTGGCTTTTTGTTCAGCATCTATAAAAGTATTATCATTTAAATATAACCTACTAACATCCTCAGAAATCATTCTAATATCATTTAAGTAAAGACTTAGTTGGTCAGCAGAAAAATCATTAACAGCCTCAGATAAACTAGAAATTAAAAAGTAATCAATTACACTTGATTCAATAACACTCCATAAAAATAGGATAGTTAAAGCAGGGATCCCACACCAAAAAGCAGTTAATAAGCCAAACTGCTTCGGTAGTGATGTGAGTTGTTTTACTTTTGTTATACCACCAACTGTTTTCACTGCATACTTAATTGCAAACCAGTAGCTAAACAATGCGAGTAATAAGATAACAAAAATTAGAGTTGATGAATTCATTTTTTTAACCACAAAACCCTTCACTCATTAAGAAAAGGGATCTATTGAAAATTACTCTCTATAGTTTCAGTTTTGTTAAAGATAAGACAGATTTTCGGATAGTGTTTAATGTATCCTCACCTAAAGGAATCAATCCTTTATCCATTAGATACCCTTCTTCACCCATAGCCGCTTCACTTGTAAACTCTTTTAGAAACTCTAAAATACCAGGAACTTTTCCAACGTGAGAGTTTTTAACATAAAAGAATAATGGGCGTGACACCGGATAACTTCCGTCAGCAATCGCTTCAAAGGTTGGCTCTACATCATCAATTTTAGCACCTTGTAGCTTATCTGAATTTTGGTCAAGAAAGCTAAAGCCAAAAACACCAAACGCGTCAGGATTAGCTGAAAGCTTTTGCACTATTAAGTTATCATTTTCACCCGATTCTATGTAAACATGATCTTCACGAACTCCATGGCAAATTGATTTATATTTATTTTTATTTTGTTTTTTAATAGCTTTAATCCAAGCAAACTGTTTACAACCGCCTTCTAAAACAAGCTCTGCAAAGGCATCTCTTGTTCCTGATGTTGGAGGAGGCCCTAACACTTCAATTTTAGTTTTCGGCAACAAAGAATTTATTTCATTCCAAGTTTTATAAGGATTAGCCACTAACTCTTCATTACCATTCTTTGCGGGCACTTCTTTAGCTAGAGCTAAAAAAAGCTCTTTTCTTGAAATGCTCATTTGTTTTGATGACTTAGAGTTTGCAATAACAATTCCATCATAACCGACTAAGACTTCAGTAATACTATCAACACCATTTTTTTTGCATTTTTTAAATTCACTTTTCTTTATTCTACGTGATGCATTGGACATGTCGGGTGTTTTAATTCCAGCACCCGCACAAAATAATTTCATTCCACCTCCTGTTCCCGTGGACTCAATCTTAGGTGTTTTAAAATCGGTTGATTTACCAAACCTTTCGGCAACAACGGTTGAAAAAGGATATACCGTTGATGAACCAACAACGCTGATTGTATCTCGACCAGCAGCCGCTATACCTGAAACAGAAGTAAGTAAACTAATTGATATTAATAATTTTTTCATAGGATCCCCATAGTCATTTAATTATTGTATTGAACTTTAATTTTCAAATGCAGTGTAGGTTTTGATTGTGACTAGTATATGACCAGAATATTACAGGATTATGACAGGTGCTACTTTACATCCATGGGCATAACCGAATCGGCGTCCTGCCTCTTTCCGGGATACCGTCCATCCATGGACATAAAAAAGGTGCTTTAAGAGCACCTTTTTTATTAGCTTTTTAAATATTTATTTATTTGAATTTCATTTTTAAATCTAACTGTAAACGATTGTACTCAGTTTGTTCCGCTTGGCTTTGTCCAAACTCTGAGTTGATATAAGTGACTCCAAGCGACAAGTTATTCTTGATACCATATCCATATTTCAATAAAAAACCTTTTGCGCCAGTATTACCACCGCCAAAATCAGAGTCATTAAATAAAGCGATAACCGAATCAGCTTCATTATCAATGTATGAAAGACCTATTTTCCAAGTACCAGCACCTTTTACTTTCCCATAATTCACACCATAGACAATTGACGTATCTAAATCGTTAACAGCGGTATTTTTATGGAGGTTTCCAAAAAAGGATAAGGGTTCCCCATCTATTTTAGTTTTATACTCAACTAAAATTTCAGCTATATTAAAATCAGTTAGATAATTACCTTCCACATCCACTGAATTTCCGCGTGGTTTACTATCATATAAAGTGCCAAAACCTTTTAGATTAGTATAGTTATAGTAACCGAACCCAGCAATAAAACTTGAGTGCTCTGACATTTTAAAATTATGCATAATCTGTCCACCAAGCATATAAGTGTCACTATCAGCTTTTCTTTCTTCTACAGAAAATCCAACTAATGTTCCTTTTGTTGCTCCCCCTTTAAATTTTAATGCAAAACCTTCTGGATTAAGATCACTGTCCCAAAATACTGGCGTTTTATCCGGTTTATAGAATGGGTTTTTCATTTTACCACCAGTAAAACTTAACGAATTGCTAAATTTATAATCAAAATATGCTAAGTCTAAACGAATGTCTTTTGTTGAAAAAGCGGTATCTAATGTTTGATTGGTGGAAACTGGATCATCTCCGCCCGTTGCCATTCCTAATGTAAAGCTTAGTCTATCATCAGCTTTCATTTTCATTGCTGCGCGTAATCTAAGGCGATTTCTATCTCGCTCTTCTTTTCCTTCTTGATCAATGATTTCATATCGTTCTCTAAAATCGGCTTTAAATGAAATTCGATCTAATAGAGATTTTTTGGATTTATTTTTTGGTGACTCTTCAACTTTATCTAATCGCTCAGTTAACAGTTTGATCTGTTGCTTTAATAAAAAAAATTCTTCAGATGATTCATTTGCTATTGTCATCTGACTAAAAGAAGCTGCGACTAATAAGGGTAATATTTTGCGTTTCATTCTGGATTAACTCCGTAATTTAAGATTGAACAAATATATACTTTTATTGTTACAAGTATGTGACAATATTTTATATTATTTTGTTATCTGGATTCAGAAACTCTATTTTTAGGAAAATAAGCCGTGAAAGTTGAGCCGACATTTAATTCACTTTGAATGTCTAGATAACCTCCACAGTTATCCATAATGTGCTTTACAATAGATAGCCCCAATCCTGTTCCACCAACCTTACGTGATCGATTCACGTTAATTCGATAAAACCGCTCCGTTAATCGAGAAAGGTGTTCGGGAGCAAACCCCTCTCCATTGTCCGACACTCTCAAACAAGCATGATGATTTTCCGCTAACTGCCAACATAATTTAATCGTTGTTCCTTCTGCAGAGTATTTTATTGCGTTACTTAATAGGTTCTGACATAAACTAATAAATTCTCTTTCTATTAAAGTAATATTTATCCCTTTTTCTATATTAATTTCAATATTATGAGATTTTTTAGCGGAGGGTTTTTCAAAATCAGAAACTAGCTGTGTTATTAAATTAAAAACATTTAATATTTCTCCACGCTCTTCTGAAAAGCCCTTTTCTTCTAATTTGGATAAGGTCAATAAATCACCCAAGATACGATCCATTCTTATCGCTTGAAGATGTGCATTGCTCATTAACTGCTTCATTGAAGAGGGTAGCTGCTCATCATCATTAAGCATTTCTAGGTAACCAGATATGACTGTTAACGGTGTTCGTAACTCATGTGAAGCATTTGCAATAAAAGCTTTACGCATTTTCTGTAAAGCAATTCTTTGACTGATATCTCGAGCAGTTAATAAAACTTGATTTTCACCATAACGAACTTTGGAAAGAATTAGCGTTTTATGCTCATCAATTGGAGATATAATTTCAATTTCAGTTTTTGAGCCCTCACAATAGAGCAACTCTTGGATGGAGAGATCTCTGATAATATTGTCGACTCGATGACCGGTATCTCTGTCGATATCGACCCCCAATACTTCTTCAGCTATTTGGTTCGCCCACTCAATCTCAAGGTGTTCATTCAAAACAATTGTTGCATCAGGAAGTGCTTTCATTATTGCCCGATAACGCTTAGCTAAATCTGATAGCATTTTTTTCCTATCTTTATTTTTCTTTTGAGTCCGATAAATATGTTGAACAATAAGAGCCCAAATTCCGCTTGTATTAGGAGCACGCACTGAGTGAGCACCATTTCCTATCCATCGTTCCAAACTTCTCAGTTGGAAGACTACCCAAGCAATATAAAATATGAAGTGAAAAATAACTGATAGTAACCAATAACCGGAAACAAATCCAAAGATAAAAATAGAAACCAATAAAAAAATAAGCCTTGAAGCTTCAGTAGACCAAGCGTGATTCATTCAGATTACCTTAAGTATTTTTTCCGTCCGTAAACATATACCCCATCCCTCTAACGGTCACAATTAATTGACCTTTTTGTGCAGGTTTAAGCAACTTTCTCAATCTCAACATATGTACATCAACCGTTCTCTCTTCTAAATAAACACCTTGTCCCCAAACATGATCGAGTAATTGAGTACGAGAATAAACTTTATTTTTGTGGGTTAAAAAGAAGTGTAATAAATTGAATTCGGCTCCACCAATTTTATAAGGGGCACTATCAATAAAACATTGGCGAGTCGATAGATTAAGCTTAATACCATTAACCTCAATGGATTCATCTTCAAGGTTTGGTGATGCCCTACGAAGCAACGCTTTTACTCGAGCTCTAAACTCTTTAATTGCGACCGGTTTTGTCATGTAGTCGTCCGCACCGGTTTCTAGACCTTTCACCTTATCCATCTCTTCTACCCGAGCCGTCAACATCATAACGGGAATTTCTTTCCAAATAGAATTCTGTTTAAGTCGTCTAATAAACTCAATGCCAGATTCAGCAGGCATCATCCAGTCAACAACCAGTAGATCGGGAACGCTATCAAGTAACAGCTCCCTAGCATTAACGGCGCTTTCAGCTTCAATCACTTGATAACCATTCGTTTCTAGCGCATAGCGGAGCATTTCTCGAATTGACTGCTCATCTTCAACGAGCATTATTTTTGCATACATAAGCAACTCAAAGATTGATATTGTGTGAAAATACAGTTTCTATGGTTATTGTGACCCCATTATGACAAATCATTAAACTTATTAAAAATATCTTTTACTATCGAACCAGTTGACTCAAATCAAGATCATATTTCTCTCTTCAAGCTATTATATCAAGATTAAAGATTATTCTATTAATTATCCTAGCAAAAAAGAGACCTATCCTATGAAAGAACTACCCCATATCTATCAAGTGAGTGCTAAATCTCAACTTACAAGTCATTTGAATTTGAATATTGACAATCTACCATCATTAGAAATAGCTGCACCGATTGGTTTTAATGGACCAGGAGATGTTTGGTCTCCTGAAGATCTATTTATCTCTTCCATTGCATCCTGCACAGTTTTATCATTTAAAGCCATAGCTCGTGCGTCTAAGTTAGACTGGATATCTATTGAATGTTTTTCTGAAGGGGTTTTAGATAGATTAGAAGGTAAAACTCAATTTACAAAAGTTAATACTAAAGTAAAGCTAGTGATACCAAAAGAAGCTAGCAAAGATAAAGCGGAAAAACTAATCATTAAAGCAGAAGCGAGCTGCCTAATTAGTAATTCAATTACTGCGAAATCACATATCGAATCTGACATTTATTTTGAAACGTAACGCTAGTTTATAAGCATCACACATCAAGATGCATTTAATTGTTTTACAATAACATCTGCCACCCGAAAAGAATTAGCGTAAATCGTAAAAGTAGGCGTTACACTCCCTCCATTTGGCATAAAACTACCATCAGTGATAAAACAATTATCAGTTCCATGTACTCGACAATCGGCATCAAGTGCTGAGGTTTTAGGATCATTGCCAAAGCGTAATCCTCCAGCGACTAAATTAGATGTTGGCGAGCTAAAGGCACTTCCCCTAACACTTTGAGCCCCTAATTTTTTCATCACTTCTTTACCTTTTTCTACAATATAACGACCTACAAGTAAATCGTGAGGGTGAGCACCTGCTTTCACTTTTGCAACGGGTGAACCCCATTTATCTTTTTCTTGTCTATCTAAACTAACATGACAATTATCATTAGTTAGCCAATCACAAAAAACTTCAAATTTAAAATCTTTAGATTGAGTAAAATGAGATTTTATTTTTTGCTTCAACGGTGTTCCCCAAAGTAAATTACCATCTTGCCACTTTTGGGAATTTGCATCAGACGCCGGCGATGGCGGATCAAAAACAAAATCAATAGTACCGCCCTTAATTCGTTTGCCAAAAACCTTTTTGTCATCGATAAAATACCAGTCTTGCAATGCTCGATTAAAAAAAGGTCCTTGAGTGGTTAGTTGTTCAACTTGTTCTGATGTAAATTGATCAAACTCAAAAATGCCATGCCCAGTGCCACCAGCACAGCAATGTAGGTTCTTACCTATTTGATCATACTTGTTACCTAAACCCTGCAAATGCTTTTCACCCACAGAACTCAATAAGAGCCTAGCAGATTCAATGGAATAACAAGCCACTACAATAGTTTTTGCTTTTATCTGCACGGATTTCACTTTAGAATTTGAATTTTTTAGATCAAAATAATCAACCGATGTCACATTACCTTGAGCATCTGAATTAATTTGGTAAGCCTTCGCCTCTGTCACTATTTTACAATTACCAGTTGCTACAGCTTGATCTAATAACGCTGCACGAGAACTTGCTTTTGCGCCAGATGCACATCCGTAACTACCACAATATCCAGAGTACTGACACGACTGACGACCATTGTGTGGTTTAGATAATATCCCCCTAGCCATTGGTAATGGGCTTAAACCCATTTCATTACAAGACTTATCAAACCAAGATGAAATTGGATGTTCTGCCGTTGGTGGTAAAGGATAATCAGGTGTTGAACGAGGTTCTAAAAATTGATGTTCCACAACTTTTCCAGAAATGCCAATCACCTGCTCCGCTTTCGTGTAATAGGGTTCCATCTCTTCATAACTAATTGGCCAATCAACTGTATTAGTGCCTTTTATTTTTCCAAACGTAGAGACTAAGCGAAAATCTTCTGGTTTTAATCGATGAAAATAAGCACTCATAAAATTAGATGCGCCACCAACAATATTACCACCCCAAAACTGTGCCGTATTTTCACTGCTCCAACCATCACCATCTGATGTTTCTAGGACATGATGCTCGTCTTTAAACTTTGATCTAAAAACACTATGACGGTAAAGCTGTTCATCTTTTCTAAAGTGTGATCCGTTGTACCATTTGCCTTTTTCTAAAACCACCACTTTATGCCCGGCTTTAGCAAGTTCATAAGCAACTGGACCCGCACCCGCACCACTACCAACAATACAACAATCATACTCTAATGTTTCATTCATGCTAGTGTCCTAAATAAAACTTCGATAAAGCGTATCTGAATCTGGCACAGGAAAACCAGGTTGATGTTGCAACCATTTCCAACCTATTCCATCTGGGTTACCACCGTAAATAGGATCAAATAATAAAGCTTCCATAATGTAATAAATAATTATCGACATCCAATTTTCGCCCGTACTCGATTTACTAATCTGACGTAGGACTTTATCTTGTTGCTCAAAAGACAATTTAAAAAAACTATCACCTTGAGTTTGTTTGGCAAGTCCATCTAACCAACCCACTCCTTTTTTAATAAAGTCTCCATCACCATCTGAAGCATTATCTGGATCCGTTAATGCCCATTCTAAATAGGTAAATGAATTCACATCTGATGCAGAAGGACCATCACCATCTTTAGGAAATAAATGTTCTTGTACTTGTAGCAAGTTTTTTTTCTCTTCTTTAGTGAATTTAAAAATATCATTTGTTGGATGCGTACTTGCTTTCACTTCATTTTTAATTGATTTTATTTCATCCAAATTTATATTTGATTTACAGGCAGCCAAACTTGCAACTAAAAAAGTAGCCGATGAGTTTCGTAAAAATGCTCGACGATTTAAACCTGATGAAAGAGCGCTTACTTGATCTGATTTAATCGAACCAAATTTTTGCCATCTATGCCGAGAAAAGTCTTGAGAGTTTTGTTTTAGCAAAAGAGTTTATCCTTATCACATTTTTGATCGGCTATTAACATTTCATTAGCAAGTGAGTGATCAATCATATTCCAATTACTGAGATGCTCTGACAAATTATCTGGAACCTTATCTCGATGGATAATTTGACCATTAATATCAACTACAAACTCTGTAGGAGTCCCCCAAACATTATACAAATTAGTCACTTTTTTACCAAAATCAAAAGCTAGAGGATATGTAATATTTCTATCTTTCTGGAAATTTCTAGCTTTCTCGATCGTATCTTTTACGCTAGTATCTATAGCGATTATTTCAATTTGTCTACCTAGTATTTTTTGAGCATGTTGAAGCTTTGGGATCTTTCTCATACAGTAGGTACACCAAGTCGTCCAAAAAACTAAATAAACAGCTTTTTTACCTCTATAGTCACTCAGCTTAAATTGACTACCATCTAAACGAGTCAGCTCAAAATCCGGAGCTATCATGCCTTGTTTAAATCCAATAGTACTAGCATATTTTTCTGAAATAATTGATTTAGGTTCTGTTGTGTTAAATGCTGTGATTAAAATAAAACCAACAATAACGCTTAATAAAATTATTAATTTTAACTTCACAAAATCTCTCTCTTTAGATTACTTTTGGTCGCTTTGAATCATTTTGACCGATGGTCATCTTAATTGTTACGTGATTGTAGCGCTAGTTCACAATTTGTTACGAATCAAAGTCAATCATCATTTCCAACATCAAGCACAATTTTATAACAGAAATTCATTTTTATGACTATAGTTTATTTATAACTTATTTTAATTTCTCAATTATGCCCACTAGCGTTAACATCAAAGTCTCCCAAAATATTGCAGATAAAGGCATTTATATACCGCCAAAGCCTGGAATTATTGACCAAGTAAAGAATTGCAAAGCTGATTTGGAAAAAATTGGTGAGGTTATTTCTACCGATTTAGGTGTTAGTGCGGCCGTCATAAAGATCGTAAACTCCGCAGCTTTTGGACTCAGTACTAAAATTTCATCAATTCCTCAAGCCGTCGTTATGCTTGGAGTTGAACGTGTTGTTGCAATCCTTAAAACGCTCTTACTTAGAAATACGATGACAGCCTTAGAAACAAAAATGGATCTCTCGTTATTTTGGGACATTTCCCATAAAGTGGCAGTCGTTTCTTCTACTATCTGTCGTCAATTAAATCTAGCAATGGCAGATGATGCCTATACACTAGGTCTATTTCATAATTGTGGCATTCCTCTTTTAGCTTTACAACATGATAACTATCAAGAAATAATTGAATTTTCCTATGGACGTGAGGATGGAAGAATTACTAGTGAAGAATTTGCCACTTTTGGAGTCCATCACGCAGCCGCAGGTTATCGAGTGGCACGTGTATGGAATCTTCCAAAAGTCTTATGTTTAGCCGTCAAGCATCATCATTCAGTAGATCGCGTATTAGATGACCAAACCATTGAAAACCCTTCGTTAAAAACACTACTATGTGTTCTGAAAATGGCAGAAAACATGGTCAATTTGTCGGAAAAATTAGCACAATGTGATATTGATTTTGAATGGCAAAATATCTCAGAAAAAGTATTAGAATTTACTGGGCTATCTGAATATGACTATATCGATTTAAGAGATGCTGTTCGCTATACGTTAGATGGCGATATTTAAAAAAATAATAGCTATAGGAAACTTGCTGCCTCAATCTAGTCGGTTATTTGGTTTGCATCTTTTCTGTAAACATAATAAGTGGCGGTGGGATGGTGATCTGGATTCGCGACTAAAGGTTGACGTATGTTAATCGCAGCTCGTCACGGGTTCCTTTCGCACGGCAACCGCATGAATGGTCAGATCAGTCATAATATTGGTGAAAGCACTTTC
>CAZRPK010000065.1:0-16818 GCA_964601915.1 uncultured Kangiella sp.
TAAAAAATTATGCACTTATGACTAGAATTCAGCTATGCTTAATAATTAATAACTATAAAAAAAGAAACACATGAAATCTATAATAATAATCCTCGTTAACATCATTTTTCTAATATTAATTACTGCTTGCGACTCAAAAACAGATAGCCCTGCACCTGAGAAAACCTATCCAGATCTAACACAACAAAAGTTGCTCACTGATGATGAGTTAATAACACCTGACTTAGATTATTCACTATTTGCTGATGAGAACTATCAAAATGGAGTAGCAAACAATCATCATAAAATACGATCACTTGTTTATGACCAAGATTTCTCAGACCTGTATTTTCTTGAACCCCTTTTAACCGGAAAACGAATAGTTCAACTTGGTGAAAATACCCATGGCTCAGCAGAGTTTAATCATCTTAAAATTCGAATGATCAAATATATGCATGAACAGCTAGGCTTTAATGTGATCGCTTTTGAAAGCTCACTACTCGCTTGCCATATGGAAGAAAAGGTTATTCAAAACTTAACTCCAATTAACGCTATGTATGGATGTATTTATGGTGTGTGGCACACCCAAGAACTAATTGAGCTGTTTCGTTATATTCAACAAACAAAAATGACTCAACATCCATTGATTCTAACTAGTTTTGATACACAACTTTCATCTTGGCGAGATACACCAGAAGAATACTTAAATTTCCTAAAACCGCTAGTTGCCAATATTGACTCTCAAACGCTGATATCAACAGAACAAGCGATAGAATCCTTTTTCAAATTAGATGTTGCTTATGATGCTTGTGGTTTAAGTAATCAAACCCAATGCCAATATTTCTTAGATAATTATGCAGCGAACATTCAATTATTACTTCAGCTTCATACCAGATTAGAAGAGTATATTTTAATCACAACGCTTTCAGATGCTGAACTTATTGATTTTAATATGGCATCAATTGGTTTTAAATCTCTTACTCGAATCATTGCTCAAATGTATGAACTTTCAGGGTTTGCCGCAAGTGGGTTTGGATTTAATATTCCCGAACGTGATGACGGTATGGCTGAAAACATTACCGCTATTGCTGAAAAGGTTTACCCCGGTGAAAAAATAATTATTTGGGCTCATAATGCTCATATTTCAAATGCAGCATACTTTGGCTCCTTTCATGCCATGGGGGAAGCCCTTAAACTCCATTGGAAGGAACAACTTTATACCATTGGTTTTTTCATGATCCGAGGAAAATCAAATGGAAATAAAGCCGATCCTATCGCGGTTTTAAGGCACTACAACTCATCACTGGAAGCATTAGCTTATAGCTTACGAACTGCAGCTATCTTTTTACCCTTTTCGCTAATTAATATGCCTACTTTGGATGATGATTGGCAATTTATACCTTTCTTAACAAAATATTGGGGAGTAGATGATTTTGAAACAATTCTTAGTGAACGGTTTGACGCAGTAATTGTGATAGATCGTTCTACTCGTTCTGCGAGAATGTAACAAGAAGAATAACTTGTGAGCGACAAATTAGATCATAATTTGTATGTTACGACTGAGTTAGATATGACGTTTAGAGAAGATGAATCACGTATATGAAAAGGAAGGGGGGGTGCTTTAGTCTTTAATATCATGAGAAAAATAGCTTTGAACCTATTTAGTCAGCCCTTAAAAATAACTTAACTATCTGATATACCCACCCTGCTGATATATAAAGATAAAGCCCCTATGTTGATCGACCAATTCATCCAGCAATGTTATAATAGAACTCAAGTTATTGGATGAATTCAGGATGACGTTCTGGCATGAGTTCTGGAGGGCCATAAGACTTAATTATAAGGTGAAAAATAAATAAGTCCCAGTTTCGATAATTAAATATTACATCGCAACTAGGTGTCGCGTTGCGAACTGTAGGTTATAAAACGTTAATTATTGCATAGGTATTGTTGAGGATATCAAAAAATTGCGATCCCTATTCTGTAAAATTTATTTATCTAGTTTTTAGATTCTAAATCGACAATAAATTTTTCTAAGCCTAATTTTGCTAAGCTTGGAGCAAATTGACTTTTATAACTTTTTATCATGCTAATACCTTCGATGGTTAAGTTGATGATTTTCCAACTACCGGATTTGTTTGATAATTTATAGTCAATAACAATCGGAGTACTTCCTGCTTGCGCCATGGAACTCCTTACTTGGGCATACTTGCCGCTTTTAGAAATAACTGGATCACTAAATTTAAAGCTTTGTCCGTCGTAAAGAGCAAGACCCTTTGCATAAGAGTTAATCACAAGTTGAATGAATGCATTAACAAAACGTGTTTTCTGTGATTCGGTTGCTGAAGTCCAAGCTTTTTTTCCTATAGTTCTTTTTGCAAATCCTTGGGTATCAATTGCAGGTAACAAGTTAGTTCTTACTAATTTTTCAGCGAGTCTAATATCATTGATAAGCTTTTTTTTGTTTTCTTTGATGTCGGCAAGTAAATGGTTGGAAACCCCTTTTAAGTAGACGCTAGGGTTAATATTATCTGCATTCGTTGTTTGTTCCTGTGAAGACAAAGAAAAACTAAGGAAGGTGATTAAACCGATAAATTTTATGAAATGAGTTTTCATTTTGTTGTCCATTTTTGAGGCATTATTCATCTTAAGGTATGCCAATAACTATTTAATGATTGGTCAGACATTATTTTAACAAGTAGACAAGTGAACTGACTATTTGTCAAATGTAATAAGTTGTAAAGTGGGGGGTTAGTATAATTTTATTAATCTGAACTTTAGCTGAATTATATGACACAGCTCAAGCATTTAATAATGTTAACCATCAATTAAATACACCTAGCGGGTTTTGGTAAACCTGCAATTTTAGTCGCTTGTTTGGCTGGCCCCTCTGGAAATAGTATTTGTAAGTATAGACTATTGCCTTTTTCTTTACCTAAAGACTTAGCTAGGTATTTAACCAGTGGGCGTATTGATGGACTTTTTTGAAATTCGTTATAAAATTTCCTAACATAATCAATCACTTGCCAGTGATCGTCTGTCATGGTGATAGACTCTATACTAGCAATAATTTTAGCCAGCTCTAAATCCCATTGAGCAGAGTCTAATAAATAACCATTTTTATCGGTTTGAATATGTGCGGGCAGGTTTTGCAATATATTGTTACCAACTAATGATTTTTTTAGCTTTGATTGTTAATAAAACGAACTCATCAAAGCTAATGATATTAATTTTTTTGTTTAAAATATCGCTGATTGCTCGAGCTTTTACATCTGAGTCAATAACATTAATCGTTAGATTATAATCTTTTTCATCAAGTAATGGACTTAATTTGGATAAATCAAAGATAGCGTCCCCCATAAAAATTAAACAATCATCCTTAGATGTCATGCGGTTAATTTGGCGATCAAATTCTAGTCTTGTTATGCTCTTTTGGATAAGGTGTACCGTAATGTTTAAGCTAGACTCGGGCATTATTAAATTAATTTCTGACATTAGAGGATCACGACTTGATCTGATTGAATGTGTAGTTTTTTTATTTTTGCTGCATTTAGCGTTTTACAAACGTCAATTAAGTTGTTTCTCGTCATTTTTCTTTCATCTAATGATTCTTGTTCAACGTAGATATTATCAACATCGTAAAACTCCAAACCTTTTAAAATATCAAGATGGTTTTTATCACTTAATTCTTGATAGTTTTGATTTTTTGTTAGGTTAAAAATACCATTATCCACAAATATAAGATTAATAGTTTGATCAAATGCGGCACAAACAAGTGCTAAATCAATAGATTCCTTAAAGTGACTGTTTGAAAGAGCTGTTTGATTGATCACAATATTGATCGTCGGAATAGTTTGAGGTTTAGCAGATTGACTCATTTGAAGTGTACCAATTTTGAGTTTGGATCAGATAAAGCTGCGCTTAATTGCCCTAACCCGACGACACTGAAATACTTGGATAAATTGGAATCGCTTAATTCTCTGTTATTAGCCTCATCATTATCAATGACACCTCTTCTAAAACTGGTAGCAATACAGGTCATTAGCTCTAATTTTGAATTTTCAGCTAGCTCACCCCAAGCCTCTAACAATTGAGGCTCATCCGAAGGTGGTTGATTATATTTGTTTGCAACTGAAACGGCATCCTGATAAAAAAAGATACAACTAACTATTTCGCCAAAACGTTCCAATGCTTTTACATACTTAATAGCTGTCATATGTGACTGACTATTTTGCGGAGATGCGCTAATTAATATGACAAACTTATTTTTCATATTCTTTTAATGTTTTTTATACTGACGGAAACTCTAAAGTGAAGGTAATTTCAAAATAGAAGCATACTGGTTAAATTGTCCATCCAAAATCAATGTTTTTATCGCTTCAATATCACTTGCCATATAACGGTCTTTTTCATAAAAGTCGGCGCAAGTTCTAATTAATTTTATGGCCTTTGCACAATTTTCGGATGGTTTTAATGGAGCTCTTAATTCAACGCCTTGGGCAGCACACAAATGCTCAACTGCAAGAACTCCGGCTAAATTATCAACAATATCTGTTAGCTTTCTAGCCGCGAAAGTCGCCATACTAACATGATCTTCCTGATTAGCTGAAGTGGGCAAACTATCAACGGATGCAGGATGAGCTAGGGTTTTATTTTCACTCGCGAGTGCTGCGGCCGTTACTTGTGCGATCATAAAACCAGAGTTAACTCCGCTATCATTAACCAAAAATGGAGGAAGTCCACTTAAATGTCTATCTAATAACAATGCAACTCTACGTTCGCTGATTGCACCAATTTCACATGCGGCAATGGCGAGTGAGTCAGCAGCAAGGGCGACTGGTTCAGCATGAAAATTACCACCAGATATGATATCTGCTTTTTCACCCTCCGAAGTTGCTGTAAATACTAAAGGATTATCAGAAACTGCATTCGCTTCTGTTAATAATACGCTAGCTTGAAACCTCATTTGATCTAACACCGCGCCCATCACTTGTGGTTGGCATCTTAATGAATAGGGATCTTGTACTTTTTCACAGTCATGGTGAGAATCTAATATTTCACTACCAACCAGCATTTCTAAATAGTTTTTTGCCGTTACAATTTGACCTGCATGGCCTCGGGCTTGATGAATTCTATCGTCAAATGGTGAGATGCTTCCTTTGGCGGCATCAACTGATAAAGAACCTGAAACAATGGCTGCAGAGAAACAGTTTTCGGCTTTAAATAATCCACTTAACGCAATAGCGGTTGAAACTTGAGTTCCATTGAGTAGAGCTAATCCTTCTTTCGCCGCGAGTTCTAACGGCGATTTTCCTAATGACTCTAAAGCTGATTTTGCGGTAATTTTTTGTTCATTCATAATCACATCACCAACACCTAAAAGCATGCAACTCATATGAGCCAGAGGTGCAAGATCACCAGAGGCACCGACAGAGCCTTTTTCAGGTATAACGGGATAAACACCTTGATTAATTAAATCGAGTAGTGATTTAATGGTTGATA
Source organism: uncultured Kangiella sp. (assembly GCA_964601915.1). Classification (GTDB taxonomy): domain Bacteria; phylum Pseudomonadota; class Gammaproteobacteria; order Enterobacterales; family Kangiellaceae. The sequence goes on from CAZRPK010000065.1 coordinate 5,482, forward strand.
AACGTATTCCAGAAAACCCTTGTGAAAGGCTACTTACTTTTAGCGCTATGATGAGTCTTACAATGTTTTTATCTAGTGCCTTTCCCACTCCTGCGGCATGAGATAGCACTAAACTTTCTTGAAGCATCTGTAGTTTATCATCGGGAATACTGGTGGATGCCAGTAAACCAAAACCTGTATTGATACCATAAACAGTTCGTTTGTCATCAATCACTTGTTGAACAGTTTGAGCAGCTCGATTAATTAACTCGAAACAATTTGGGTCAAGATCAAGTTTTACTTCATTTTCAAAAATTTTACGGCAATCTTTAAGGCTAAGTTGACCGGGTTTAATAATAAAAGTTTTCATTTTTTAAAGATCCTAAATAAGCGATTGTTTAAATCATTGGTAAATTAAGCTCGTGTTCTTTCGCACACTGCTGGGCTATATCATAACCGGCATCGGCGTGACGCATAACACCTGTTGCAGGGTCATTCCAAAGTACTCTTTCAATTCTTGCATCAGCTTTGGTACTACCGTCACAGCATATAACGATCCCTGAGTGCTGAGAATATCCCATACCTACACCGCCACCATGATGTAAAGATACCCAGGTGGCTCCGCCCGCAACATTTAGCATAGCATTTAAAAGAGGCCAATCAGAAACGGCATCCGAGCCATCTTTCATACTTTCGGTTTCTCTATTGGGGCTAGCAACAGAGCCAGAATCGAGATGATCACGACCAATCACAACCGGAGCTTTTAATTCACCATTTCTTACCATTTCATTAAATGCTAACCCAAGCTTATGTCTTAACCCCAAACCTACCCAGCAAATTCTTGCAGGCAAACCTTGAAAGCTAATCCGTTCTTTAGCCATATCTAGCCAGTTATGTAGGTGTTTATCATCGGCAATGATTTCTTTTACTTTTTGATCGGTTTTATAGATATCTTCAGGATCACCCGATAATGCAACCCATCTAAATGGGCCAACACCACGACAAAAAAGTGGGCGGATATAAGCCGGAACAAACCCAGGAAAATCGAAAGCATTTTCAACGCCAACGTTATAGGCTTCTTGGCGAATATTATTACCATAATCAACAGTTGGAATACCGTGGCTATGAAAATTTAGCATGGCTTTAACTTGAATAGCCATTGATTTTCTTGCTTCAACTGCAACATGGTTTGGGTTTTCAATAATCTCTTTACGCCATTGTTTAACGGTCCATCCCATTGGTAAATAACCATTAATTGGATCGTGAGCAGAGGTTTGATCGGTGACCATATCAGGGCGAATTCCGCGTTTGTATAATTCAGGAAATATTTCGGCGGTATTACCAAGTAAACCAATTGATATTGCTTTTCCTGTATTGATAGCTTCGTTTAACATCTCTAGTGCTTCGTCTATGCTAGTTGCTTTTTTGTCTAAATAGTGTGTTTCAATTCTAAAGTCGATACGTGTTTCATCACACTCTACCGCAATCATACAATAGCCTGCCATTGCTGCAGCAAGGGGCTGAGCGCCACCCATTCCACCAAGTCCACCGGTTAAGATCCACTTGCCTTTGGTATCGCCATTGAAATGCTGTCTGCCAGCCTCTACAAATGTTTCATAGGTTCCTTGTACAATGCCTTGGCTACCAATATAAATCCAAGAGCCTGCGGTCATTTGACCGTACATCATCAAACCTTTTTTATCTAACTCATTAAAGTGTTCCCAATTTGCCCAGTGAGGAACTAAATTTGAATTGGCAATTAAGACTCGCGGTGCATCGGTATGAGTTTTAAATACGCCTACGGGTTTGCCCGATTGAACTAATAGAGTTTCATCATCTTCAAGCTGTTTTAAAGTCTCTACTATTTTATCAAAACAATCCCAATTTCTAGCGGCGCGACCAATTCCACCATATACAACCAAAGCCTGCGGGTTTTCTGCAACCTCTGGATCAAGGTTATTCATTAACATACGCAACGGCGCTTCGGTTAACCAAGATTTTGCGGTAAGCGTCGTTCCAGTCGGAGATTTGATTATTCTAGAATGGTCTACTCTAGGATCATTTTGTGTATTCATATTGATACCTTTCTCGTTCGTTTTCTTAAAATTTAAGTTTATTGCTTAATGAAAAATTATTACCGAATGAAAAGTTATTTCCAGGGTGATATAGCTCCGCAAAACTAATTAAACGCTTTCCACACCAGGTTGTTCTTTTAAGCAGTAAAATTGCTTCAGTCGATTTAACATTTAATAATTTTCGTATTTTCTCATCAGCGTTGGTTGCTTCTATGGTATGTTTTACTTCAGTCACGGGAGCAATTTGGGTTAAATATTCGCTTGGCGTTTTTGCAGTAAAATCTTGAGTTAAATAATCGGGAATATTTTCAGGGGTAACCCACCTTTTTTCTAATTGAATTGGTGAGTCATTTTGATAATGCACTAGTTGAGAATGATATAAAGTTGAACCTAACTCTAACCCCATAGATGAAGCCAAAAAAGGATCTGCGATCATTTCTTTTAAGCAATCAAGTTTTGCTTTATGTTGCATACCTCGTTCAGATATTTCAACGGCGATATTTTTTATTTGTAATAATGATGCTTGCTGTTTTTCTTTTGCTACAAAACTGCCTTTACCTTTTATGGTGACTAATAATCCTTCATATAATAAGTCTCGTAATGCTCTTCTAGCTGTCATACGGCTAACTTTGCACAAATCAACTAACTCGTTTTCAGAGGGTAACCTTTCTCCCACGCCCCAACTTCCATCGCTAATACCTGAAAGGAGATAGTTTTTTACTTGGTGATGTCTGGGTGCGCTGGATTTCATAGCAGGATTATAGTACTTTATAGCTTGTATATACAAGTTGAAAACATTTAAGGATTAAATTATGAGTTATTCTCTCATCAAAGGTAGTTTACCTATATTAATTTCAATGCCACATAACGGCATTAAAATTCCTGAAGTGATAGCTAAAACTATGACACCAGACGCTTTGGAGATGGTGGATACCGATTGGTATTTAGATAAACTTTATAACTTTGCCCTAGCCGAAGGAGCTTGGATGATTGACCCACGCTATAGTCGCTATGTAATTGATTTAAATCGATCTAAAGATAATTTATCACTCTATCCAGGGCAGGATACAACAGAGCTTTGCCCTACTAGCACATTTGATAAAAAGCCGATATATCATCATGAAACTCCATCTGAATCAGACATTCAAAGTCGAGTTTTAAGCTACTGGCAACCTTATCATTCGGAGGTTAAAAACTGTTTAGAATTGATGAAAAAGCAGTATGGTAAGGCACTTTTGTTCGAAGCTCATTCAATCAAATCAGAAGTTCCTCGCTTTTTTGATGGAAAATTAACAGATTTCAATTTTGGCAACTATAATCATATGAGTTGCAGTGATGAATTGACTCGTTTGATTGAAGATTGGCAACCTAATGGATATAGCAAAATCATTAATGGTCGATTTAAAGGTGGTTACCTTACAAGGCAGTATGGAAAACCCAAAAAGGGAATACACTCACTACAGTTAGAATTATCTCAAGCAACTTATATGGATGAGCCAGAGTTAAACTACAATGTATCTAAAGCTGAACGAGTGATAAAAGAATTAATGTTGATGTTTAACTGTTTTAAAGAGTTTGTATTAACAGGCTAATTTAGAATCGTTTAAGGCATTTAGATTTTATTCAGAGATATGATGAAACTTAAGGAATATTTAAAATTCAATGTCTTTTCAACACCTTAAAAAAATTAAAGTATTTGCTGGCGATTTACAAGTTGGAATGTATGTTTGTGAACTTGATAAAGACTGGGGTGAATCTAGTTTTTTAATGCAAGGTTTTATTCTTGAATCTCCAGAAGATATTAAAGCTGTTCAAAATCAGTGCGGGTATGTCTATATAGACTTTAAAAGTGATGACCAGTTTAAAGCTTATCGAGTCGCTACCACAAGTTCCAAAACCTATCGTGAAAAGAGTACAAAAACTGATGGTAAGGCTTCTAAATTTCTGCAAAACCAATATAAACCTGTAGTGAGTCAATATAAAAAACAATCTCATTTAATGAAAGGCGTGATGGATAGAATCATGCTAGGTGAAGATTTTGACCTCCATGGTGTACGAGGTGTGGTTAAAGAAAATGTTAAACAAGTATTAGAAAATGAAGATGCGATGCTAATGATGACTCTTTTAAAAAGTAAAGATGACTCAAGAGCTGAGCATTCATTGAACGTTAGTCTTTTGACAATTGCTTTTGGACGATATTTAGGCTTTGGTGTACCAAAATTAGAAAATTTGGGAATGGGAGCACTATTGCATGATGTAGGACAGGTAAAAATTGATGATAGCCTCCTAAAAAAGAAAGGACGCCTTAATCAAACTGAAATGACTGAAATGTGTAAACATCCGCAGTATTCATTTCAATTGTTACAAGGTAAAAATGGTCTTACATCTAGCTGTATTGATATAGCGATTAACCATCATGAAAGGCTAGGAGGACAGGGATATCCTAGAGGATTAAAGGAAGAAAGTATTTCCGATAATGTTCGAATAGTGAGTATTATTGATGTTTTTGAGTCACTAACAACCCCGCAAGTTTATAGAGGTTCAATGTCCGTTGTTGATGCCTACAAGGTTTTGATGGCCGGCAAAAAGACCCATTATGATGAGCGTTTAGTAATGAAATTTATCGAGTGGCGGGGTATTTATCCACCAGGTTCAATCGTTGAAATGGAGAATGGTGAAGTAGGAATTGTCATATCTTCAAACTCTAACGCCAAATTAAAGCCGAAAGTCTTATTGGTTTTGGATGAACATAAACAAAGTCGTAAGGAAAAAATAGTCGATTTATCAAAAATGGCATTGGATGCTGTCTCAAAACCTTATAAGATAGTAAGAGCTTTTGAAAACACTGCATTTGGATTAGATTTACAGGAATTTGCTGATAAAGGATTACAAGTTGAACCGCCTCGCTAAGCCTAGAAGACTGCACTTAATTTTGTTGTGAAATTATGGTTGTAGAAACTACAGTCATTAAAAATTCTAGGAAAAATAGTATGAAAAGCTTGATCAATCAAATGATGAGTCAATTATCGGAAGAAGATAAATCTATTTTTGCTGAATTGGCAATTAAGCTCAATCAATTTCAAGGCGACGTTAGCAAGTTATCTGCAAGTGATTTAAAAATTATTGCAGATATGGAAAATAAATATGCTGATAAATTGTTACCGTTTGATAGTGATATTATTCAAAGTCAACCCACTCAAAGCCATACGGACTTTGATGCTAATTTAGCAAAGGTAACCTCAGATTTTAACCTTTTAGAAACAGCATTTACGAGCTATGTAAAACGGCTTCTAGCTCGCGATCTTAGTACTCAATTTCCAAAAGAAGAAGACGCGATTAATTTTGCATTTCAAAATAAGTGGATTGCACAAGATTTAAAAGAAATTAAAAATGCAAATGAAATATTTGATTTATATAAAAGTGATATTGGGAATGCTAATCAATGGCGTGAGTCAGTTACTGGCGTAGATGCAGATAAAAGCATGGCAGTTGGTATGACTTGGTTTATGGTGATTTTTGCACTTCAGAAACAAACTTAAATTATAAAAACTGCTGAGTATATTAAAATATGTTCAGCAGTTTTATCAATTTATTTAAGTCCTAAAACCTCTCTTCCTTGTTCAAAAACAATATCAACTGGGATATTAGCTTTTTCAAGAATCGTCAAATCATTAGCTAGTTGTTCAGTAATTATTCCTTTAGTTGCCAATAAATCAATAGCACCTAGATAATCACCATCGCCTTGTAATGTAAGAATTAGTTTAGAAAGAGCATTCATTGCTAATGTCATTTTATCAAAATTAACGTTATATAATCCTGTGCTTTTATTACGAGAAAATGCACCCATTTCTTTGAATAAGCTAAATCGAACCATATTGGCTTTACCGTGCGCTGAAGATGTTCCAAACCTAACGCTACGGAAAATACTTGCGAGAAAGGTCACATAGTTATCCATTAATTTCCCTTCCGTTAAATCACCCGATTTAAATAACTCAGAAACCATATAAAGCCCAAGGATGTCAGCTTTGCCTTCCTCTAGAGAAGAAGCTGTTTCTTTCAAGCTCCTTCTAACGGTTCCGCTACCATCAAGAGTATTCTTAATACCTAAACCATGAGCTACTTCATGAAACATGGTATTAGTGAAAAATGCATCAAAGGTGATGTATTGCCTCTGCTCTTCTGCGATTAATTGATCGGCAATCGGTACTAAAATATGATCAAACTTTGCTTTCATTGCATTTTTTAATTGTAATCGTCGAGTACCTTTTGCTAATTGGACTTCTTCATCATTTGGTAAGTTGATTGCAATTGTTTTTGAGCCTGCATTACTATGACCTGCATAAAAAACCACATCGTAGGCATTCAAATCCGAATTGGTACCTGGTTTTTCTTGTTTGTATTTATCATCAACAGGTAAGCCTGTTTGTAATTTAGGTAGGTAAGAGGCAAAACGGGAAAGTTTTTCACTCCACTCTAGATCTTTTATCAATACATAAGATTCATAAGCGGCACGATAGCCAAAGAGCAAGTCTTCATAGGTTTCTATAGGCCCTATAACTAGCTCAATTGGATTATTTTTCATATCCATCCAAGCTAAATCACTTTTTTGGAACTTGTCTGTCATTAAGGCATCAGCTCGCATCATCAAATAGTTTTTAAACTCTTCATCAACCGCTAATTTAGAGGCTGATTGAAGCAGTTTTGCTGTTTTTTCAAGTTCTTCGCGATATTCTTCATGGAAAGGTACCGAAAATAGTGTGCCGTTCTTGTCCCTTTTAATTAATGAATAAAGTCCTTTTGCATCATCAATTTTTGCGTTAGAGAATTCTTCTTTAGTCATATCCGCAGGATAAAATTGTGCGCCTTTTGGTTTTTCTCCATAAGATTCAATAAAAGGCTTGTCACCATTTAATCGATCCCATGGGCCATAGTTGATATCAGCAAAGTTCTGCGCCGGTAAGTTTTCTAATGATTTTAGAAATTCAGCTTTATTTCCAAAAGCTTGTTTCCAATAGAGCTCGTCCATTATTTTTGATGCGTCTATTAACAAAACAATCATTTTCTTTTGGTTTTCATTTAAATGACTTAGATCACTGGTCAATGCTACTTTTTTATAGATATTAAAGCGAGGATTAGCTTTGGTTTCAATTTTCCTATCAGCTTTTTTCTGAGATGTTTCTTTGGATTCTTCGTTCGGTACTTTTTCTTGAGAGCAACTTGCTAGCAAAAGAAAGGCAAATAAAGCTAATGATTGTCTATATATGTTTTTGATGGATGTTAATTTCATTCGGTTTTTCACTCCATATATTGATATCTGAATTCAAGATAACTGAACCCGTTCAGGGTGTTTTCATAAAACTGGCAAATTATATCATTAAGATATTTTAGATTCAGTTTTTGTTCAGTTGCGTTTTGTTTAAATAACGACATTGTTTAAAAGACTGTTGTTTTGAGTGAGTTATTTGTTAGAAAAGCAGATGATCAAAATTCAAACAAATTAAAAAACTAAGAGGAATTAGCATGAAATTACCATTAAGTGTTCTATTTATTGCATTAACGAGTGCAAACCTTTATGCGAATGATAGTAATAAACTTGAAAGCTATAAAAAGTCACTAATGACTCATGGTTTAAGTCATTCTAGTTTGAACCTTTCTACAAGTAAAACTTTGGTTTTAAAGGATAATGCCACGGCTAATATTTCCAGACGTACCAATGTTACTCAAAATAAATTAAGCCAGAGGTTAAAAAATAGTCAAACAGATACTGTTAAGATTAGACCGCAATCACCTCAAAAGTCCTCAAAAACAGATGGTTTTAGTTTTTATTCTGCAAGTGCCTATTTAAATTATGATCTTGATGGGGACGGCTATTATAGTGATTTTACCATTGAATTTGATGCAGATTATGATGTTGGATATGCGGATGTTTTTGCTGTGCTTTATTATTCAAAAAATGGTGGTCCTTGGGTTGAATATTTTGAAACTGATGCATTTGGAATTCATAGTAATGATGCAAGTGATTATTACCAAGTGACATCTCGTTTAGTCACCGATTTTCCGACTAGTAATTATGATATCTTAGTTGATTTATATGAAGTTGGTATTACAGGAATTGTTGCGACTATTAGCTCCGATGACACACAAAATTTATTTGCACTACCATTAGAAGATGAAGCTCATGAATTGAATTCTAATGTTAGTCAAATCACTTATGTCGCATCGACTATAAGCCATGATGCAGATGGTGATGAATTTTATACAGATTTAACTTTAGAGTATGATATTAGTAGTGTTTATTCAGGTGATCTAGTTTATGCTGAAGTGATTTTAACTAATAGTGATGAGCTATGGAGTCAAAAATTAAGCACCGATAGCTTTGTTTTAGGGAGTCAGACGGAGTTTATCGATCTAGTATTAAATTCAGGTTATCCCGCTGGTTGGTACGATGTTCAGATTAATTTGATCAATAGTTATACGGGTGAAATTATTGCAAATGCTGCTCAAGACTTTACCTCATTAGCCTCTTTAAGATTAGAATCTGTGAATAACGATAATCATTATGATACTCCTACAATCGGTGGTGGAGTAAATAATGGCGCTGATTCATATGAAAGCGGTGGAGGGGCAGTTTCAGGATATTTTATGTTTTTATTCTTTTTAATATTACTTTATATTCGTGATATTAAAGAACACTCACGAAGAGTGTTAAAATAGAGAATGAACATTCTCTATTTTACATGTTTTCTAGTAAAAACTAACTCGTTTTCAGTGCTTAGTTTTTCTGCAAACCGATATCCATTAACATTAAAACCTTTTAAAGCCTCTGGTTCATCAATTTTATTCTGAATAATATATCGGCTCATTAATCCGCGTGCTTTTTTAGCAAAAAAGCTGATGATTTTATATTGACCATTTTTAAAGTCTTTAAATACTGGGGTAATAACTTGGTAATTCAATTGTTTTGCTTTTACCGCTTTAAAGTATTCGTTTGAGGCTAAATTAATCAAAATAGATGAGTCGCTTTTTTCAAGTTCTTTTGATAGAGAATGATTTAATTTATCTCCCCAAAATTCATATAAATTTTTGCCGATAGGACTATTAAATTTAATACCCATCTCTAGTCGGTATGCTTGCATTAAATCTAAAGGTCTTAAAAGACCATATAAGCCAGATAAAATTCGCAAATGTTGTTGGGCGTAGTCTAGATCATCTATGTCTAGTGTTTCTGCGTCCAAACCTTGATAAACATCACCTTTAAATGCATAGATGCAAGCCTTTGAGTTCTTTTTAGTAAAGGGTGTTTGAAATTTTTGAAACCTATCGTAATTTAATAAAGCTAATTTATCACTCAACTTCATTAAACTGGCAATATCTTGAGGCGCTAACTGTTTGATTTGAGAGATAATTTGCTGTGATTCGGTTAAAAATCTGGGTTTGCTAGTTTTTGTATTAGAGCTAGGAGATTCAAAATTTAGGCTTTTAGCCGGAGAAATAACTGTCAACATAAGATAAATCAGTTTATTAGTTTGAGATTACATAAATTTTAACAGAATTTGATGTTGTTAGAGAGTTTTGAATCCTAATTTATGTTATTTTATTGGGTAAATATTGCACCAAGTAAATCTAGTTCCTATCAATTACAAGTAAAAGGATTGATCTACATGAACCAAGCGACTTTGCTACCTAACAAATCGTCATTTTTCAGTATTATACTTACGAGTTTTATTTTTCTATTTTTTCTTGTTTCGGCAAATATTTTATCTGAAGAAATACCTGTAGATACGCTTCCTAAGTCTGATATTCAGTTTGAACAGGCTGAGAAAGTTATTGTGGTGGAGCAACAAAATAATACATTAACACCAATAGAAACGCATATCGTTGAGCTAATCGATACTAACCATAATAAAGCCATAAAGTTGCTTGAAACGGTTGTTAACATTAATAGTGGAACTATGAATTTTGCAGGTGTTAAAAAAGTTGGCTCAGTATTTAGTAAGGAGTTTGAGAAACTAGGTTTTAAAACTTCATGGATTGATGGTAAACCATTTAATAGAGCAGGACATTTAATAGCTAAATATGGTGTTGATGAAGTGAAAAATAAAGTCTCAAATGTTGATCCAATAAGCAATAAAAAATCAGGAAAAAATAACGCTAATAACAAAGAAAAACAATCCTTGAATTCAGTATCAGAAATAGAAAAAATTAACGAAACAAACAAAAAAATTAAACTTTTACTCATTGGTCATCTAGATACCGTTTTTACAAAGAAGAGCCCATTCCAAAAATTTAAAATTGAAGAAACCGGTTTGGTTGCAGGGCCAGGTATAACTGATATGAAAGGTGGTGATGTAGTTATGCTTGAAGCACTAAGGGCATTAAAATCATCGGGTGCTTTAAATAAAATGCAAGTAATTGTTATTATGACCGGCGATGAAGAGAAGCGAGGTTCACCCTATGAACTTGCGACAAGGGAGTTAGTTGATGCGGGTAAATGGGCTGATATTGCTTTGGGTTTTGAAGATGGTGATGGTGATCCAAAAACGGCTGTAATTTCGAGACGAGGCGCTACAGGTTGGCAGTTAAATGTTACTGGCAGAGCCGCGCATTCTTCTCAAATATTTAGGGATGGTTACGGATTCGGGGCGATATTTGAAGCTGCTCGTATTCTTGACCAATTTAGGATGAAACTCGCAGCAAAGCCTAATCTAACATTCAATCCTGGGCTTATTCTTGGTGGAACTGATGTGACATCAGAAGTAGCTGTTTCCAAAGGTAGCGCGGCAGGTAAAGCAAATGTTATTGCTCAAACGACCATTGTTAAGGGCGATATAAGAGCGCTATTTCCTCATCAATTAGTTGCTAGTGAAAAAGCAATGCGAGCAATAGTAGCTAATAACTTATCTGAAACAAGTGCAACGCTGACGTTTTTTACCGGATATCCGCCAATGGCGCCTAGTGCCGGTAATAAATCATTGCTAGAAATATACAGTCAAGTCAGTCAAGATTTAGGATTTGGCGAAGTAGAAGCTGTCGATCCCAAAAAGGCCGGTGCTGCAGATATTTCATTTGTCGCAAATGACGTTGAAATGGCAATAGATGGATTGGGTTTGATGGGAGCTGGCGGTCATACCGAGCGAGAAAAAGCTGATATTGCAACTTTAAGTTCTCAGAGTAAACGAGCCGCGTTGTTAATGTTGAGACTCTCTAAAAAATAATCAACTAGATTCTTGAGTCGTTACATATTTGCTTACATTTGTTTTACTTAATATTTACGACACTATTT
>CAZRPK010000066.1:0-16332 GCA_964601915.1 uncultured Kangiella sp.
TATACCCATGTTATCAAACAAGGAAATGCAGGCGTTAAAAGTCCTATTGATTTTTGAACAATTGCTAATCTGGATAGTTGGCTTAAACAAAAATCTAGACGTAACGAAAAAACTCTCGCATCGAGAACTTATGTGTTAGCAAATCAAGAACAGCAAGTGATAGGCTATTATGCACTCGCATCTGCTTCAATTGTATCAAACGAAGCATCTCGAAAAATAAAAAGGAATATGCCAGATCCCATTCCTGCTATGATATTAGGCAGAATTAGCAATTGGTCAAAAATATCAAGGCAAAACATTTTACCTTGATCGTCGTTTTATTCAGCCTCCTGTTGATCCAGTGACCTTGATGTTGCCGCTTGATTCACTGATGAAGTAAGATTAAAAGGTCTTAAAACCCAGCTATTACTGTCTTTAACCTAAAAAAATCGTTAAAATTGCCTTCTTAAATGTTATTCACCCAAATTCAACTTTAGAACATCAAAACAAGAATTTTAGAAGAGATAAATACAAGCATGCACGCAGAATACAACCCCCAAGAAATCGAAACGCGAGTACAGGCTCATTGGGCTGAAAATAAAGTATTTAAAGCGGTAAAAGATTCATCTAAAGAAAAATTCTATTGTCTCTCAATGTTACCCTATCCGAGTGGTCGGTTACATATGGGGCACGTCCGTAATTATACGATTGGAGATGTTATTTCTCGTTTTCATAGAATGAATGGCAAAAATGTAATGCAACCAATGGGGTGGGATGCTTTTGGCTTGCCAGCTGAAAATGCAGCTATCAAAAATAAAACGCAGCCCAGCATTTGGACCGTTGAAAACATTGCCTATATGAAAAAACAGTTACAAAGTCTTGGCTTTGCTTATGACTGGGATAGGGAAGTGACCACTTGCAAACCAGAATATTATAAGTGGGAACAGTGGTTCTTCACCAAGCTGATAGAAAAGGATTTAGCTTACAAAAAAACTTCAGCAGTTAACTGGTGCCCTACCGATGAAACTGTATTAGCCAACGAGCAAGTGCATGATGGTTTGTGTTGGCGCTGTGAAACACCCGTTGAAAAGAAAGAAATCGATCAATGGTTTATTCGTATTACTGCTTATGCAGAAGAATTGTTATCAAGCATTGATGAATTAGATGGTTGGCCAGAAAGCGTTAAAACTCAACAACGCAATTGGATTGGACGTTCTGAAGGTGTTGAAATGTCTTTTCAATTAGCGAATGAGTTTGGCTCGAATTCAGGCTCAGAAACAGATTCGGTCAGTATTTATACGACAAGACCAGACACCCTAATGGGCGTAACCTATTTAGCTGTAGCTGCTCGACATCCTATTGCCGAAAAAGCTTCACAGGACAATCTAGAGCTCGCTGCATTTATCGCAGAATGTAATCAAAGTACCACAGCAGAAGCTGATATAGCCACTATGGAAAAGAAAGGCATGGCGACTGGGGTAAAAGCTATTCATCCAGTGACTGGTGATCAAGTCGAAATTTGGATCGCTAATTTTGTCTTAATGGATTATGGCTCAGGTGCGGTTATGGCGGTTCCTGGACACGATCAACGTGATTGGGAATTTGCGAAAAAATACGGGATTGAAATTAAGCAAGTGATCGCCCCTACTAAAAATTCAACGGATGTTTGTGATCTTAATGAATCTGCATTCACTGAAAAAGGTGTGTTAATTAATTCTGATGAATTTGATGGTTTAACATCAAACAAAGCTTTAAAGGCAATTGCCTATTGGTTAGAACAAAAAGGGCGAGGTAAAAAACAAGTTAACTACCGGATAAGAGATTGGGGTGTTTCTCGTCAGCGTTTTTGGGGCGCCCCTATTCCAATGATTAAGCTGGAAAATGGTGAAATGATCACAGCAAAAGAATTTCCTGTGGTTTTACCAACGGACTTAACCCTTAACGATGCGAATTCACCATTGATTGATAACGCTGATTTTCAAGATGTTGTGATTGATGGAATTAAAGGAAAAAGAGAAACTGATACTTTTGATACCTTTATGGAGTCCAGTTGGTATTACGCAAGATACACCTCGCCAGACTGTGACACCGCAATGCTTGATAGTGAGGAGGCAAATTATTGGTTGCCGGTTGATCAATATATTGGTGGAATAGAACATGCCACAATGCATTTACTATATTTTAGATTTTTTCATAAATTAATGCGCGATGCCGGATTAGTGAGTTCTGATGAGCCGGCTAAAAAACTGCTAACCCAAGGTATGGTGTTATCCGATACCTTTGTCACTAAAGACGAAAAAGGCACTAAGAATTATCACACGCTAGAAGAAGTTGATGTGGTTAAAGACAGTAAAGGAAAATCAATTAGTGCAACTTTAAAAGCGACAGGCGAAGCGGTCATTTTAGCCGGTATGGAAAAAATGTCTAAGTCGAAACAGAACGGTGTAGATCCTCAATCGTTAATCAATGAATATGGCGCAGATACATCAAGGCTTTATACGATGTTTGCTTCACCTCCCGAGCAAACCTTGGAATGGAAAGACGACGGTGTGCATGGCGCTTATAAATTTTTGCGTCGTTTGTGGAAAGCCTATAATGAAAATGCTTTAGGTGAATTTGAAGCGATTAATTTTCTTGACCAATCAAGTATCACTTTAAATAAAAATCAGAAAGACCTGTATCGTAAGACCAATCAAACTATCGAAAAAGTGACGGATGATTTTGAGCGTCGTCATTCTTTTAATACGGCTATTGCTGCGATTATGGAATTACTTAATACAGTCAGTAAATATTCAGGTAATGACAACGTCGATCAATCATTGATTAAACATGCACTTGATACTTGCGTTATATTGTTATCACCGGTATCACCGCATATATGCCAAGAACTTTGGAGCCTTTCTGGGAAAAATGAATTGCTTGTAGATTTTGATTGGCCAAAATGCGATAAAAGTGCATTAACTAAAGATGAAATACTGATTATTTTACAAGTGAATGGCAAGACACGAGGAAAAATAGAGGTCAGTGCTGATTTGGATAAAGCGGCGATAGAAGAATTAGCAATGGCTGACGAAAATGTTATTAAATTTATTGATGGTAAAAGCGTTCGTAAAATCATCGTTGTTCCTGGACGATTAATTAATATTGTGGCTAACTAAGTGATTTTTAGTTTATGAATAATCGATTACTGACACTACTAATTTCACTGCCTTTGTTTTTGGGATTAGTTTCTTGCGGGTTTCATTTGCGCGGTAGCTTAGATAATTTGTCGACAAGTAGTTTGCAAGGGAAAAAAGTTTATATTAGTGTCATTAAAGATGAGCAAAGGCTTGAATCAGATATTCGTAAAATTTTATCTCTCTCTAAAGTCGAAATTGTTAGTCAACCGAAAGACTCAAATTTTCAAATTTTTATCTTAAAGTCTTCATTGGCTCGTTATGCTAGTGGTTTAGATACTAATGGAAGAACCAATGAGTATGAGTTTATTATGCAATTTGATTTTGTCATGGCTGAAAGTAAAGAAATTTTAATGGATGTTAATGATCTTATAAATAATAATTTTATAAAAAATACTGATTCGCAAAGAACTAATGTTCAAGATAAATTTTTTGAGAAAGAAAAGTCACTAAAGGTAAGTCGACATTACTATTTTGATACCAATGACCTTGTTGGTAAAAAAACCGAAGAAATAATCGTGTTAAATGAAATGAAAGATCATTTATCGCTTCAGTTTTTACAACAGTTTTCAGCCTTTAGTAATCGGCGCAGTGTAAATGCTAATGTAAAGCCTAGTTTGAGTAAGCAATAAAAAATGCACCAACTTAATTTAATTATTAGCGATGAAATATTATTAGTGCAAGAAGCCAGCGATGTCATCATTACGCAAGCAAAAGAAAAAGGTGTTGAAGAAATTGAAATTGTGACCATCAACAAAAAATATGACTGGTCTGATTTATTAGCTAATAGCGCGAGCATGTCATTATTTGCGTCACTTAAATTAACCGATATTCGGTTTGAAGATAAACCAAATAAAGAGGCTCAAAAAGCGTTAGTAGAATTATTGTCTGTCGCGGATGAAGATGATTGGTATCTCCTACGGTTTCCAAAATTAGATAAAAAAGCGAAAGCGGCTAAATGGTATAAAACAATTTCTAAAGGCGCTAAGGTTCAAGAAATATGGCCACCAAAAGTGCATGAGTTTCCGAATTGGATTGTAAGTCGAGCAAGATCACAAGGGATTAATCTTGAACTGGACGCAAGTGCTTTATTGGCAGAAAAAACAGAAGGGAATTTATTGGCAGCAAGTCAAGCGATTGAAAAACTAGCACTATTGAATGCCGATAAAAATAAAGCTATAGGAAAAAAAGAATTATTGGAAGTGATATCAGATAGTGCTAAATTTACTGTATTCTTATGTTTGGATGAAGCACTAGTCGGCAGAGGTAAGCGAGCGGTTAAAATGTTACAAAAATTTAAGCAAGAAGGACAAGCACCAATTGCAATACTGGTTAATTTGACTAGAGAAGTACAATATTGTAATCAAGTCTCTAATGCGGTAAATAGTGGGCGATCAGCAAACAGTGGTTTAAATGGCGTATTTATGTGGGATAGTAAAAAAAGAATGATCATCAATGCGGCATCAAGATTGCCTCATGGTATTTGGCAAAATTTGGTGATCCGCTGTGCTCAAATAGATAAAATGATTAAAGGGCAAGCGAATGGTAATGTTTGGTTAGAGCTAGAAGCATGTTTGTGGATTTTAAGTGGGAAAAATATTTGGAAATCGGCTAATCAAAAAAGAAAAGTTGGCTAATTTGAAAATTGAATTTATTTATGGAGGCAGTTTTGATCCTTTGCATAAAGGGCATGTCAACTTAGTTGAAAGAGTTGTCGAAAATATTAAAAAACTAACTAAAGATACTAACCATAATATCAGTTTTCGTTTTCTGCCCTGTGCAACGCCTGCATTAAAAAAAGCTTCTGTTAATGATTTTTCTTTTAGAAGCAAGCAATTACAAAAAGTATTTAAAAATTATTTTTTAAACCAAAATATTAAAATGCTAGTCGATGAAAGGGAAGGCGTTCGATCATCTAAGGATGGAGAAAAAAGCTATACTATTGATAGTTTAAAAGAATTAAGCTATGAAGCTATCAGTAATAAAAATATAGCAAACAATCGATTTTTAATCGTTGGTGCTGATAACTTTAATAGCCTCCATCGCTGGAATAGTTATCGAGAGCTATCAAGTTTATGTAATCTTTTGCTCGTTAATAGAGCCGGAGAGAGTTTACATGGTTGGGTAGAAAAGGCAGAAAACTATGGGTTTACAGTAAATCAGGAAATTAATCAGTTGTTAAATACTAAAATAGCAGGACAGTGTTATTACATGGAAATATCAGAAGTCGATATTTCTTCCACAGAAATTAGAGAAAAAATAGAAGCCAACCAACCCGTTGATGATTGGTTAATTTAAGTTATATTAAGAGTGAAAATTATGCACGAATTAAAAAATTTTATCGTTAAGCAGTTAGAAGAGATAAAGGCAAACGATATTAAAGTATTAGAAATCACAGAAAAAAGTACGATTGCTGATTTTATGATTGTTTGTAGCGGAACTTCGTCACGGCACGTTAAGTCAATTGGAATATTATTGATAAAATCATTAAAAGAAGCCGGTAAGCCACCAATTGGAATTGAAGGTGAAGATGCGTCTGAGTGGGTTTTAGTCGATTGTGGTGATGTAATAGTTCATGTGATGCAACCTACAACAAGAGATTATTATCAATTAGAAAAACTCTGGCAATAGTTGTCATTCAGCTTGCCTTAAAATTGCGCCATTTCTTCGTTCAACAATAATTACATACAGTGGTATGCTCATATTTTTTGCCTTGAAGTGACTCAATTTTAAGGCAAGCTGAATAACAACTAAATATTCAAATAAATAGATAAATGCAATGAAAATTAAACTAATTGCTGTTGGAACAAAGATGCCTGCTTGGGTTGAGATGGCATTTGTTACTTATGCTCAACGGTTGCCTAAAGATTGTTGTTTGGAACTTATTGAGATTCCTGTAGCCAAAAGAACTAAGAATCAATTAGCTGACAAGTGGAGAGAGAAAGAAGGGCGGTTAATTTTAAAAGCGATTGAACCCTCTGATTGGGTAGTGGCGCTTGAGGTTGAAGGGCAAAATTGGACTACCTCAAAGCTGGCTAAGCAAATAACGAATTGGCAAGGTAATGGTAGCAATGTTTCATTATTAGTTGGCGGACCTGATGGTTTGTCTACAGATTGTTTAGCGAGAGCGCAACAAAAATGGTCATTATCTGCGTTAACTTTTCCACATCCTATGGTGCGAGTTATATTGGCTGAAGCTATTTATAGAGCGTGGTCTGTGACCGTTAATCATCCTTATCATCGAGAATGATGTTTTTTATCTAGGTTTAAGGCCATTCTCACCATGAGTAAAATTATAAGAATTCATGTTAAAGCAAACTAGCCAATTTAAAGCACCTGCATTTAAAGATCACCGCCAAGAGCGTGAGATATTAATTACGCGTACAGTGTTTGCATTTATTGTTGTTATCCTTCTGTTTGTTTTACTATTAGCTCGAAGTTGGTTTCTTCAGGTTATTGAGCACGAAAACTACCAAACCCGATCAAATAACAATCGTATTAGCGTACAGAGAGTGGCGCCTAATCGTGGACTAATTTTTGATCGTAATGGCGTTTTATTAGCGGAAAATAAATCAGTCTATTCTATTCAAGTGATCCCTGAGCAAGTTAAAAATATTGAACAATTGTTGGATAGGATAAAAACACTTAATTTAATTGATCAAAAACATTTATCTCGTTTTAAGGAAAAGATGCGAGGTACAAGGCGATTTAAAAGTATTCAATTAAAAACACGTTTAACTGAAAAAGATGTGGCTATATTTTCTGCCAATGGACATAAACTAAAAGGCGCTAGAATTGAGGCTCAATTAGTTAGACATTATCCTTTCAAAAATATTTTGGCACATACGCTTGGTTTTGTCGGACGTATAAATGAAAAAGAACTTAAGCAAATTGATACAGTTAATTATCGCGCCACTCGTTTTATTGGAAAAGTAGGATTAGAAAAATATTACGAAGAGCTTTTGCACGGAAAAATAGGAAGTCGTACCGTTGAAATTGATGTGCAAGGGCGAGTCATCGGAAAAGCTTTGGACGAAGATCCCCCCATTCCCGGAACTAACATCAAGCTATCTATTGACATTAATTTACAGAAAGCCGCGAGTGCAGCAATGGAAGGATATCGTGGTGCAGTTGTCGCTATTAATCCTAGAAATGGTGATGTTTTAGCACTAGTGAGTACACCCAACTATGATCCTAATAGTTTTGTGACCGGAATCTCGACAAAAGATTATGCAAAGCTTACAAGTTCCAATTCCCAGCCATTATTTAACCGAGCGTTAAGAGGCTTGTATTCACCCGGCTCAACGATAAAACCGATGCTAGCTTGGGTAGGACTTGAAAATAAAATTATTACTAAAGAAACTACCATTAATGATCCCGGTTACTGGGTTATGCCAACCAAAGAGCAACGCATTATTCGAGATTGGAAACCAACAGGGCATGGTAGTCATGTGAATGTGAGTAAAGCCATTACTCAATCATGCGATCCTTTCTTTTATGATTTAGCTTATAAAATGGGTATTGATTTAATTTCTTCGGAAATGTTTAAGTTTGGCTTTGGTCGCAGTACCGGTATTGATATGGGTGAGGAACTTAAAGGGATTATGCCTTCCCGTGAATGGAAAAGGGGCGCTAGAAACCGATCTTGGTTTCCCGGTGATACGGTTAATGTTGGGATCGGTCAAGGTTATTGGAATACAACACCTTTGCAATTAGCGAATGCCGTTGGTGTATTGGCTACAGGCGAATCTCGTTTCAAATTGAGGTTGAAAACGGCGACAAATGAGGGAGGGAAATGGATAGCAATAGCTCCCATTGTTGCAAATGAACAACCCAATTTTGGTAATCAGAGAAATTTAAATATCGTTCGAAAAGCAATGGAAAAAGTCACGCGCTTTCCTTGGGGAACAGCTAAAACTGCATTCAACGGAGCGACCTATCAATCTGCTGGTAAAACGGGGACAGTGCAATTAATTAAAATTGCACAAGATGAAGAATATGATAAAGAGGAGATTGATAAAAAATTCCATGATAACGCAGTTTACATAGGTTATGCTCCTTTACAAAATCCTGAAATATCAATTGCGGTAGTGATAGAAAATGGAGGTCATGGTGGTGAAAGTGCAGCGCCCGTTGCACGAGTTGTTTTAGATGCCTATTTTGAAAAACAAAATAAATTAAAATCGAAAGAGATTACTTTGGGAACTGATTTCAATGCAGAAAATAATAAACTGCTAGCGGAGGTTCAATAATGACTCTACTAAACAGTGATATGTCGGATCGGCGCAATAAAAGTTTTGTAGCCAAATTTCACATTGATCTACCGCTTTTAGCCGGATTATTAGTGCTGATGGGGTTTGGTTTAATGGTACTTTATAGTGCATCCGGTGAGAGCCAGTTGCAACTTCGAGCTCAAGTGATTCGACTGGTTATTGCATTTGGAGCGATGGTCATTTTTGCATGGATACCTCCACGTGTTTATCTAAAATGGACACCATTTGTTTTTTCCGCTGGGGTTGTAATGTTAGTTGCTGTTATTTTTGTGGGAGAAATGGGAAAAGGTGCTCAACGATGGCTGAGTTTTGGAGTTTTCCGATTTCAACCATCTGAAATAATGAAGCTTGCCGTACCTATGATGGTTGCTTGGTATTTTAGTGAACGTCGGCTTCCTCCAAGTTATACTGAATTATTGATGGCGGGTATATTAATCGGATTGCCAACATTTCTGATCATGATCCAGCCAGATCTCGGAACATCAATTTTGATTGCTAGCTCTGGTGCTTTTGTTGTTTTTCTAGCAGGAATAAGATTGAGAATATTGATTTCTCTATTTCTATTTATTGTAATCTACGCTCCGATTCATTGGTTATTTGTCATGCAGGATTATCAAAAACAAAGAGTGCTGACATTTTTAAACCCTGAGCAAGATAGACTAGGAGCTGGCTATCATATTATTCAGTCACAAATAGCAATTGGTTCAGGCGGAATGCAAGGGAAAGGTTGGATGCAGGGAACACAGTCTCAATTAGAATTTTTACCAGAAAGAAATACGGATTTTATTTTTGCTGTTTTAGGCGAAGAATTCGGGTTTACTGGAGTACTAATTTTGTTGGCTACTTATTTATGGATTGTTGGCAGAGGTTTTTTAATTTCGTTGAGAGCTCAAGAAACTTATACACGATTGTTAGCAGGGGCAATTACTTTAACATTTTTTGTTTATGTTTTTGTTAACATCGGTATGGTGACGGGGATATTGCCTGTTGTTGGATTACCTTTGCCGTTAGTGAGTTATGGTGGCACATCTATGGTCACACTTATGGTTTCTTTTGGTATCTTGATGGGTATTCAAACACATAAAAAATTATTGCCAGGTTAAAGTTTATGAATGATACAGTTTATAAAATATGTAAGGTTTCTAAGATTTTTAAAGTTGTTATAGTGGGATGTTTTCTCCTTTTAACCTTTTCTTGTTCAACAAATAAAACGCAAATTCAAGACGCTGCGCCGATAGGTGTTATCGATTTAAGTAGAGCAAAACCAGTTGTTGTAAAGCCGGTAAAAAGAAGCCGGTATGGCAACCCTACCTCTTATGAAGTGAGGGGGCGAACTTATCAAGTTAGAAAAGATGCAATTAATTACAAGAAAGAGGGTATTGCTAGTTGGTATGGTACAAAATTTCATGGGCGTAGAACTTCAAGTGGTGAGATTTATGATATGTTGGCTTTAACAGCCGCGCATAAAACGCTTCCTATTCCGTGTTTTGTTAAAGTAACCAATCTAGAAAATGGTAAACAATTGATACTGAGAGTTAATGATCGAGGCCCTTTCGTCAAAGATCGAATTATTGATCTCTCTTATGCGGCAGCGCATAAGTTGGGTATGACCAAAAAGGGAACTGCCAAAGTACGTGTAGAAAGTATTAGTGCTAACAAGAAAAAGAAGTCGAACAAGGCTAAAACCTTAGAACCAAAATTAACCGATCCAACATCTAGCTATGACTGGCTAGAGTCTCAACATAAAGGTGAAGATCGGTTTGTTCAAGTGGGAGCCTATTCAGTTTATGAAAGTGCACAAAAATTGGCTAAAGTGCTGGATAAAGAAATAAGCTTACCGGTTAAAATTAGTAAAGTTAAAAGAAATGGCAAGAATCTTTATCGAGTGAGAATTGGCCCTATTCATTCCCTAAAAATTGCAGAGAGTTTGGCTAAAACATTAGATATAAAGGAACTAGGTAAACCAAGAATTGTCTACGAAGAGTAAGTGTACATGTATCTCGAAGAGGGTATAATGCCCACTTTTAGTGGAAAGAATAGGCTTTCCACGTTGATTGACTATTTGTGGCCTTTTGCATGAAATATTTGTTTTTTAGATTTGCTGTTTTTTCTATGGCTATATTTTCTTCTTATTCGGTGACTGCTATCGTTCCTGCAGCACCATCTCTTTCTGCTAAATCTTATATTTTGATGGATTATACAAGTGGAAAAATATTAGTTGAAAATAACGCTGAATTGCCATTACCTCCAGCTAGTCTTACCAAAATGATGACTAGTTATGTTGTGTCGGCAGAAATTGCAGCAGGAAATCTAAATCTGTTAGATAAGGTTCACATCAGTAAAAATGCTTGGGCACAAAACCCCATTTTTAAAGGTAGCTCTTTGACTTGGGTTAAAGTTGATACGGATGTAAGCGTTGAAGATTTATTAAAAGGTGTAATCATACAATCGGGTAACGATGCATCAGTTGCTCTCGCTGAACACATAGCCGGAAGTGAAGATGTTTTTGCACAATTAATGAATCAGCATGCCGAAAAGCTTGGAATGGTAAATAGTCACTTTAAAAACTCTAATGGTCTACCTGTTGAAGGGCATGTTTCTACGGCAAAAGATTTAGCTATTTTAACCGCAGCGATGATTAGATATTTCCCAGAAGAATACGCTTATTACAAAGAAAAATGGTTTACTTATAATGGAATTAAACAACCGAATCGTAACTCATTACTTTGGGACGAAAGCTTAAATGTTGATGGTGTAAAAACAGGTCACACCAATGCCGCAGGCTATTGTTTAGTTTCTTCAGCGACTAAAAATGATATGCGCTTGATATCTGTAGTGCTAGGTACCAAAAGTAAAAATGCTAGAAAAGTGGAAGGTAAAAAACTCTTATCATACGGTTTTAGATTTTTTGAAACAATTAAACCTTTAACCGCAGGTAAAGAATTACACCAACAAAAAATTTGGATGGGCGATAAAGACATTTTAAGTTTGGGTATTAGTAATGATATCTATTTAACCATTCCAAGAGGGCAAGCTAAAAATCTAAAAGCTAATTATGTAGTAGAAAAAAATATTGAAGCTCCTATCGCAAAAAACCAAGAGATTGGAAAAATAACTTTTACGTTAGGTAAAGATAAAGTAGCTGAATTTCCTTTGGTTGCTTTAGAAGAAATTAATGAAACTGGATTTTTTGGGCAGATGTCTGATGGGATTAGTCGTTGGTTTGAGGCGTTGTTCTAGGTTTGAAAGGTTTGAAATGTTGATTATGAATAAAGATGATATAACAGAAGACGAAGCAATCGCACAACTTTGGAATTTTCCTTGTGATTTTGTATTCAAGGCAATGGCTTTTGCGGATCAAAATGCGGAAGATAAAATCATTTCGGTTATTAATCAATTTGTGCCAGGCTATTATGTTCCAAAATTAAATCCAAGTAAAAAAGGAACTTACATAGCCATTTCAGTTAGTTTTTTAGCAGACTCAAAACAGCAACTTGATGAAATATATTTAGCCGTTAATAATCTGGAATGTGTAAAGGTTTGTCTTTAATTATTTATTCTATTTGAATTATGATATCAATGACTCAAATAAAACAGTGTTGTCTTTTTAAACAATTGAATCGCCAAGATTATGAATCTATTTGGCAAAAAATGAAAGACTTTACGGTTAATCGTGATGAAAATACTCAAGATGAAATATGGTTTGTTGAACATCCTCCAGTTTTTACTCAAGGGCAAGCGGGTAAGGATGAGCACCTATTATCTCCAGGAAATATCCCTGTTGTAAAAGTCGATCGTGGTGGTCAAGTGACTTATCATGGGCCGGGTCAACAAGTGATTTATTTTTTGATTGATTTAAGACGTAAAAAAATGGGTGTGCGTCAGCTGGTCACTGCGATTGAAAACATTGTTATCGAATTGCTCAATCAGTATGAGATTAAATCTTCAGCAATATCGGATGCGCCGGGAGTATACGTTGAGGATAAAAAGATATGTTCTTTAGGTTTAAAAATAAAGCGCGGTTGTTCTTTTCATGGATTGGCGCTTAATATTAAAATGGATTTAGAACCATTTTTGAGAATCAATCCATGTGGATATCAAGGGCTAGAAGTCACTCAGACTTCTGTTTTAAGTAGGCTTAATGAATTGTGTGATGTAGAGAAAAATATTAAACCGATTATTATGAAATATTTAAATTACAACCATTCGAGTGATGCCAATATAGGGAAGTCAAATGTAGGAAAAACAAATGTTTGATAATCAAATACCTAATAGGCAAATACCGATCAAAGTCCTTTCTAGTGGTAAAAAATTTGAGACAGAGCAAGGTTTTTCTGCGATAAAAGATGGCGTTAAATCGAAAGGTTATTCGACAACCAAATTAGTTGGTGGTAAGCCAGATTGGTTAAAAGTTCGCTTGCCAAGCGGAAAGGGTTATCAAGAAGTAAAAGCCAATGTTAGAGGGAATAAACTCAACACCGTTTGTGAAGAGTCAAAGTGCCCAAACATTGGCGAATGTTGGACTGCAGGAACCGCAACCATTATGTTGATGGGATCGGTTTGTACTCGAGCTTGCCGTTTTTGTTCTGTTGATACCGGCAACCCAAAAGGTTGGTTAGATCATGACGAACCTCAAAACTCTGCTGAATCAATAAAGCTAATGGGATTAAAATATATTGTTTTCACCTCAGTCGACAGAGATGATCTAGATGATGGTGGTGCTCGCCATTATGCAGAATGTGTTAAGGCGGTGAAAAAGGTTAATCCAGAAACCAATGTAGAAGTGTTAACACCCGATTTTAAAGGTAATTTAAAAGCGTTAGAAGAGGTGTTAGATTCAGGTATTGTGGTTTATGCACAAAATATAGAAACAGTTAAACGACTAACTCATCCAGTTAGAGACCCGCGAGCGAGCTATGAAACTACGTTAGAAATTCTTGCTCATGCAAAAAAATATCGTCCAGATATTTTAACTAAAACGAGTTTAATGCTGGGGCTCGGTGAAACGGAAGACGAAATTTTAGAAACAATGAAAGACTTAAAAAGTATTGACGTTGATATTGTTACATTGGGTCAATATTTAAGGCCTACAGTAAACCACCTTGCGATTGAGAGGTATGTAAAGCCTTCAGAATTTGATGAGTATCGAAAATGGGGGTTAGATTTAGGTTTTAGAGAAGTGGTTGCGGGGCCTTTTGTTCGATCAAGCTACAGAGCCGAAAGAGTGCTGGAAGGAAATAATGCTGGGATTGAAAATTAATTATCTAGTCCAAAAAAGGTATACCTTAATTATTGAGAAACAAGTATTCCTTTGCCTAACAATTACTCCTTTTCAGAAGCATTAAAAAAGCCAAATTTAGTTTCTTTTCTAATCTATACTATATTCATGGAAAAAGGATTAACGAAATTGCGTTTGAAAGAAGGGAAAACTTATCTTGCGGATAAGCTAGAAAACTATCGTTCGATCACTGCATATTTGTACATCGGAGTTATGTTAGTAAGCGTATTTTCTTGGGTAGCTGACTTTGTGGTCGATCCCGTTGGTGCTGAAAACACTGTCTTACTTCGTATTACTTATGTTGTAATCTTATTCGGAACATTTGTTTTCAGATACTTTAGAAATAAATGGCTTCTCATTTCAGTATTTCCTATTCTAATGCTATTCTCTGAAATTACATATTATTTGATACTAAAACAGTTAGAGAATGGTGCTAATTATGGCGTTGCTGGTTTCATTATTATTAGCTTTATGTCAATATTTGTAGCACAGGGTTTTTCCTTTCAGATTAAATTGTTTTATACATTATTTACCTTAGCATCTTTCCATTTGATAGCGTTGTACGATTCTTCCGCCAATTTCCCTCATGAATTGTATATCGTGTTTTTATGGCCTGGAACAACAATGCTTATTGCCTTACACTATTTATTTTCTTATCGAGACTTAGAACTTCATCAATCTATGTTGTTGTTAGAAAATGCGAAAACTCGTGCTGAGAATGCAGCAAAATCTAAAAGTGATTTCTTAGCTAACATGAGCCATGAAATACGTACACCGATGAATGGCGTTCTAGGGATGCTCGGTTTGTTATTAAATACTCAATTAACTAATGAACAACAGCATCAAGCAAGATTAGCCGAAGGAAGTGCTAATTCATTACTAATATTAATTAATGACATACTCGATTATTCTAAATACGAATCCGGAAAACTGGCGCTTGAAGAGATTGATTTCAATTTGAGGGATATGTTAGGCGAATTTTCAGAATCAATTGCATTGTTAGCCCAAGAAAAAGACGTTGAAATTATTTTAGATTTAATAAATGTAGAGCACTCTTTTGTAAAAGGTGATCCTGGACGACTGCGACAAATCCTAACGAATCTAGTTAGTAATGCAATTAAATTCACATCAGAAGGTAACATTGTTATTAAGGTCAATTTGTTAGAAGAAATAGATGAAGAAAAGCAACCATATTTAAAGTTAGAAGTAAGTGTGTCAGATACTGGTATAGGTATTCCCGCAAACAAACTGGAATTACTTTTTAAATCTTTTAGTCAAGTGGATGCATCAACAACGAGAAAGTTTGGCGGTACAGGATTAGGATTGTTTATTGCAAAGAGTTTAAGTGAACTTATGGGTGGCTCTATTTCTGCTCGAAGTGAGCCAAATGAAGGCAGTTGTTTTTCTTTCAGTATAAAACTGGATAAAAGTAAGCAATCACAATTAGTTGTACCAACTTTTGATATTAGCAATTTACATATATTAATTGTTGATGATAATCAAACGCATTGCAATATATTGGCTGATCAATTAACGCATTGGGGTGCAACAGTGAGTACTGCAATTAATGCTGATGATGGTTACCTACTTGTTAAATCAACATTTGAACATCCGTTAAAAGCAAACTTTGATATTGCATTTGTCGATTTGCACATGCCAAAAATGGATGGGAAATCATTAGCAAAAAAATTTAGAACCAATTTAAACTTTGACTCCATGAAAATCGTGATGATGACTTCCATAAATAATATGAGTAATCCCAATTTGTTTGCTGAAATTAAAATAGAATCATATTTCCCAAAACCAATTACAACCAAAAATTTGGTATTAGCACTTTCCTTGGTTAACAAAGAATATAGTGCTTGTGAGAAAACTATTTCTGATCACGATACTGCTAATCAATTTGAACAACCTTCTAAAAAAGATAAATTGGTAGATAATATTTTTAAATGGCCAAAAGATACTAAATTACTCTTGGTTGAAGATAACAAGGTTAATCAATTAGTAGCAAAAGGAATTCTTAGTAACTTGGGTTTAGATATTGATATTGCTGAGAATGGAATAGTCGCGTTAGATTTTGTTAAAAATGCTCCAATAAATAATCCTTATACCTTAGTTTTTATGGACTGCCAAATGCCAGAAATGGATGGTTATGAAGCTAGCAAAATCATTAGAAGTGGTAAAGTAAATTTTGATACTAGTTTAAACGTTAAAAATAATATTAATGTCAGTCCTAATGAAAACATACCTATCATAGCATTGACTGCTAATGTTATGAAAAGTGATAAGAAAAAGTGTTTGGATGCTGGTATGAGTGATTATATTTCTAAACCGATAAATCCTAAACAAATTGAAAATATGCTTAAAAAATGGTTATTGAATTAGTGAGTATTATTAAATTGTAGTGATCTATGGAGCGTAGGTGTTATTACAAATTGCTTGTTTAACCAAATGCTATAGCCAATTTTAGAAAGGTGAACAATTGATTCACTTTTTGATCCAAATGTAGCCTGAATTAAAAAACGTGCAGATTGTTTTTCTGGATCTATCTAAGCAAGCTAGAGTGATCTTTCATGAAAGCTTACACTAAACACAAGAAAATAATGTGATAGAAAGACGAGCGGTA
>CAZRPK010000067.1:0-16310 GCA_964601915.1 uncultured Kangiella sp.
TTTCTATTTTACCAACATCAGAAATTGTGGGTAATTGGTTGATTAATGGTGATGGCACTATTTCGGCCGAACTTAAAGGATCTTATCAATCAACTATTCCTGAAACATCATTTAAAGGAAGTATGCTGATAGAAAATTCAGGTGTGACCTTTACCTCCAGTATTCCCCATGATGATATTCCAATTGATCTAGTGGCAGAATTCCTTGATCCAACCACAACCTACCTAGTGAGCACAGAGCGTGATATAAGTGATTCAGTGAGTAAGGAAATAAACGCCGCATTTGACCGTATTCTTGCGAATAAATTAGACGCATTCAATCAACTAGAATCGGCTATTTCAGACTTTGAATTTGAAGTGAGCTTACGCGGCGTACGTTCAACCTTGCCCACAATAGCAGATCGAAGTATCAGCGTTCTAAATGCTTTACCAACCAGTATTAGTGATGAGGTTTATGATGGCGTACGCTCAGGAATTAATGATAGAAGAGTCTGTACATTTTTAGGTTGCATTCCATCCAATAGCAAAAGAGATTCTATTGCTCGTGATGCAAGAGACGATGCACAAACAACCACAACTAATCGAATTAAACCCTATGTGGCATCTTTAATTGAGTTGAAAAAAAGGGCATTACAAGCAGATGATCCCACCTTGAGGCAATCTTTAGAAGTGGCTCTAAGACAAGCTTACGCACATCGATTTTTTAAAGAAGAGATTAAGGTCAAAGTTGATTTGCCTTCACCACTTAAAGATTATACTCACACAGAATTGGTCAATGAACGAGTGTTAAGTAAAACCAATGCGGATCGAATATTATTGGCGGCAAATAATATGAAATATATACAAACCACCAGCGATATAAGAGTTAGTGCACAACAAATTTTTGACCAAATTCCCGTTGATCAAGCTGTCGAAAAAGCACGACAAGAAGTGGAAGATGGCTTACAACAAATTCCAACTTTTGATGGCGCAGGTATGTCGGTTACTAATGGCAGTTATAGTGCATATATATTGTTGGATGATAAACAGTATGATGCTGACTTCAATATTCTGAACCCTATTGAATTATTGTTGGGTATTACTGACTTATCTGCAAGTTATGTGATTAGTAGAGAATAAATAATATCTTTTTCATCCAGAGCTATTAATTATTATGTACTCTACAAATACTTTGTGTCGATACTTTGTGTCGATACTTTGGTATACAAACAAAATGATACATTGACTTAATAAACTTGGTGTGTATTTCTCTGAAAATCCATAAGCCACCCGAGATTTACACTATGCGGTTAAATAAAATATTACAACCCTGCCCCTTTCCACAAATCATCATTAGCGTATAAGTCATATAAGTTTTCCGCTCTGCTAGTTAGTTCCTTTATAAACTTTTCTTGTGTTTCTTTATCTTGTAAAGAAATTTTTCCCTCAGCTAAACCATCTTCTAATTTTGCCGCCTGTAACTGCCAAGACATAGAAAAATAACGTAAAGCTTCTCGCGGGTTTTCTGCTACTTTTGAACTGGCTAAGTCGGTTGGGAACTCTCCAGCAATACACCAAAGATTAACTTTTTTATCTTGGGTTTTTACATACCACAAACCGAGTATCGGCGGCAGTGACTGACAACGAGATTGATCGATCCCTGCAATTTGGTAACCTTTAGTGTTACAGAATTTACTTATCTTGACGTACTCTTTTTGCGACCATATTTTAAACTCTTTTTCTGCTTCTTCTGGTGTCATTTGATTAAACGGTTTTGCTTGTTCTGCTTGATTAGACATATCAGTACCTTTAATTTGGCTCTTTTAAATTTTAACCAGCCTTAACCTCTGCTCTAAACATGCAATAAAGGTGTATAGCATAATGAGGCGCTAAATTACGGCATTTTTTTTGAATCTTCAACTTAAATTTGCATTTATACTTATTCCTTACAAAATAAAATCAATTTGATTGTGGTCAGATGAGCTTACATACCTCTAAGTGCGATGATTTGCTTATAACTGTTCATAATTTGAGCTAAATGAACACTAAATAACTAGCTTCTAAATACAAGCAATG
This sequence comes from uncultured Kangiella sp., assembly GCA_964601915.1. Lineage (GTDB taxonomy): Bacteria > Pseudomonadota > Gammaproteobacteria > Enterobacterales > Kangiellaceae. Next base: position 2,055 of record CAZRPK010000067.1, read on the forward strand.
GTATCTTTGCGAAAATTTTTTACCTTTACGTTACCGTAAAGGTTAGCTTCATTGGTTTTTATAAAAAATCATTCAGTTAGGCATCAACATAGGAGTTAATCATGGCAGTTTTTAATTTACGGGATTATGACGATCACGAGCAAGTTGTTTTTTGTCGCGATGTAGAATCTGGTCTAAAAGCCGTAATTAGTATCCATTCAACCGCTTTAGGTCCAGCGGTTGGTGGTTGTAGGATGTGGGAATATAACTCAGATGAAGGCGCGCTAATTGATGCCCTACGTTTATCTCGTGGTATGAGCTACAAAAATGCACTAGCGGGATTAAAAATGGGAGGTGGTAAGTCCGTTATTATCGGAAATTCTCGAACCATGAAATCAGAAGAGCTATTTAGAGCATTTGGTCGTTTTATCGAAAACCTAAATGGGCAATATATTTCAGCGGAAGATGTTGGTATAAATCCATCGGATATGGCAATTGTTCATAAAGAAACTAATCATGTTGTTGGTTTAGAAGGTCGTAGTGGCGATCCTTCTCCAGTAACTGCTTATGGTGTATATAAAGGTATGAAAGCGGCTACAAAGCATCGTTTAGGTCGTGATGATTTATCTGGATTGAAAATTGCGGTGCAAGGCCTTGGGCATGTTGGTTATTATTTATGTGAACACCTTAAAAATGAAGGTGCCGAGTTAATTGTTACTGATATCAATAAAGAATCAGTCGATCGTGTAGTGAGTAACTTGGGAGCAACCGCCGTTGGTTCCGATGATATCTATTCTCAAAACGTTGATATCTATGCGCCTTGCGCGTTAGGAGCGACTATTAACGATGTTACTCTTCCACAGTTAAAATGCAGTATTGTTGCAGGTGCAGCCAATAATCAATTGGCTGAAGACAGGCATGGTGAACAATTAAAGAAACAAGGGATTCTATACACACCTGATTATGTCATCAACGCTGGTGGAATTATCAATATTTCTTTTGAAACTGAAGGTAAAGAGTACAGTAAACAGGACGCTTTGAATAAAGTTGATGAAATTTACGGTACTTTATTAGAGGTATTTGAAATTGCAGATTCAGAGCACAAGACGACGAATATAGTTGCTGATGAGCTTGCACGACGACGTATTTCAGCGGCTTCTAAATAAAATTTGCAATTTTAAAAATCTGAACTATCTTTAGTATTAGAAATTAATTTTCTCCTACGAAACTTATTTCTGGTTGTTAGTTTTTTATAGTTACTGACTTTTTATTAAAAGTTACTTCCCCTACCCAGGTGTTCTTAATAGAGCCTGGGATTTTTTTGCCTATCAAAAAAAGATACCCATCTCATATCTTCAACTCAAGTATTAGATAAAAATAACCTTTCGTAATTATCGCTTGTTGCCCGACAAAAAGCTTCATATTCTTCGCCTCTTATTTCAGCAACTAATTTAGCCACATCTGCCACATACATTGGTGAGTTTGGTTTTCCACGAAAAGGTTTTGGTGTTAAGTAAGGGCTATCGGTTTCTACCAAAATTCTATTTAAAGGAATTTTCTTCGCCGTTGTTCGCAATGAATCCGCATTGTTAAACGTCACAATCCCAGAAAAAGAAATATAAAATCCCATTTCCATAGCTGTTTCAGCCATTTCTAAAGACTCAGTAAAGCAATGTAAAACCCCTCCAACTTTATCCGCATTTCCTTTGGATAATATATCTAAAGTATCTTCTCTTGCATCTCGAGTATGAATAATGAGTGGCAAATTAACATCCACGGCGGCCTCAACATGCGTTTTAAATAATGATAACTGTTCTTCTTTACTTTCTTCTGCATAAAAATAATCAAGCCCCGTTTCACCAATTGCAACCACTTTTGGATGTTGACTAGCCTTCACCAGAGAAGCAACACTGGCGGACTCACCTTTGGTATACAAAGGATGAACGCCAACCGACGCATGAATATTGGGGTGTGATTCGGCTATTCGTATCACTTCTTGTTGGTTGTCTGCATTAATTGCGACACATAAGAATTGGTTAACACCTCGTTTATTAGCAGCATTAATCGCATTTTCAAATTGATTATCAAAAGGTTCAAGATCGATCCGATCAAGATGGCAGTGTGAATCGGCTAACATGAGGGCTTCTTTTTATATTGTTGTACTATTTGTATGAGTTTAAGTGTCAGTAAACAAATAAACTATGATTACATGGTATGAGTGATTCGATCAGACTCTAATACACCTGCCAAATGAGTTTCTATTTTACCCTTGGTGACGCCTTTATCTTGTTCACTAAATTGCACGCCGATACCACTTGCTTTATTACCCTGTGCACCTTTGGGTGTAATCCAAATGATTTTCCCAGCAACAGGAAGTCGATCGCCATCATCCATTAAGGTTAATAACATAAAAACCTCATCACCTAATGAATATTTTTTATTCGTCGGGATAAAAAGACCACCATTACGAATAAATGGCATGTAAGCCGCATAAAGTGCGCCTTTGTCTTTAATTGTTAATTGTAAAATGCCTCCCTTAGGAGCTGCCGCAGGTCCTGCCATATAATTTTGCTCTAGTTCTTTTTATTGCTATCTTTTTGAATAATGGACTATTTTTCTTCCTAATTCAAACCAATGAATCAAAATAGCTTCAAGTTGTAATGATAATTGTAGATTACTTCCACTAGATTGCGCTCTATTTAAGTTAATTAATTGATCATAGAGATTAGATACTGTCTTTTGCGGTACGTTTATATATCGCTGTTCGTTATTCGTTATCAGCAGTTTACTGACATGGTGGAAATAATTGGCTAGCCACATTATAAGTGAGGCGATATGTTCTTTATGCTGAGTGATCAGTTCATTTGCGGATATTTGATTAGCTAAAATTGCATCGAGATCATTAAAAAGCTGATTATATTCTGTTTGATAGCCTTCTATAATAAATTCCAAGCTCGCGTAAGGTGCACCGTAACAAATTTCAACTGCATTTGTAGCTATATCACGTAACGATTGATCGATACCCTGATCAATTAGCCAGTCTAGTGTTTTATTTTTGTCAGCATTTAAATTTAACACTTGGCAACGGCTTTTAATCGTCGCAGGTACTTTTCCCATTCCATGGCTCAATAACACAACCAAAGTATTTTGACCGGGTTCTTCTAACGTTTTTAAAATAGCATTAAACGAAGAAATATTCATGTCTTCAACCGAGTTAATAATGGTAATTCGCCAGCCTTGTAACTGAGATGTTTTTACTAATTTTTGTGATAAATTTCTAATTTGATCGATGCTGATATTTTGCTTCAACTTTCCTTTTTCAACCAATCTTTCAACTAAATTAAAATCAGGGTGTGTGTTAGCTTTTAGAAGTAAACATGACTTGCAGTGACCACAAGCAGTATTCAAACTTAATTGATTCAAAGTCAGATATTTTTCTTGATTTTCCATACACAACAAACTAGCACCGACCGCTTTAGCTAACTTTAATTGTCCAAAACCTTTTGATGCATTAATTAATAGTCCATGCGGGAACTTGTTTTGTTGATAGGCTGATTGCAATATGCCAAAAGCATCTTTTAACCAAAAATCCTGTGAATTAAGCGCTAACTCAAATGATTCAACCTTGTCTTGAATATTTTCTTTTACAGACATGATTCTAATTCTTTTTTAATTGCTTGTTGTACTAGCTCCGGAGACGGTGATGCATCTATTACCTTGATTCGTCCTTTTGATTTTTCAGCGCGCTTTAAATAAGCATTACGAATGGTTTCAAAAAAAATAATTTCTTCATCTTCAAATCGATCTGAATCACCACGTAAACGAGTTCTTGCCATTCCCTTTTTTACAGACATATCTAAAAGTAAAGTAAGATCTGGTAAAAAGTCACCCATACTCCATTTCTCAATCACTTCAATTCGCTCAAAACCTAAACCTCGCCCGCCTCCTTGATACGCATAACTCGCATCAACAAAACGATCGCTAATAACCCAAATACCTTTATTCAACGCTGGTTTAATAACCTTTTCAATATGTTGAATTCTAGAAGCAAACATTAAAAGTAATTCGGCACTTGAATTAACTTTTTCATCACGTTTTTCTAAAAGTAAATTTCTTATTTCTTCTGCGAGTGGCGTACCTCCAGGTTCTCTGGTCACTAAAACTTGATGCCCAAAAGATTCAATAAAATTTTTAATGTAATTAAGGCTCGTCGTTTTTCCAACACCTTCACATCCTTCTAAAGATATAAAAAGAGGTTTACCTAATAATTCTTTCGCCTCATTTTTAACGATATTGAATTCTTCAGACATTTAGATCTATTTTCCCTTTTTTAACCAACGCTTTACTGCATTGTTATGTTCTTTTAATGTTTTACTAAAATGGTGTCCACCAGAACCATCAGCTACAAAATAAAGCACCTCTTCCTTAGCTGGATGCAAAGCCGCATAAATTGAAGCTCGACTCGGTGAAGCAATAGGGGTTGGCGGTAATCCTTTTATTATACGGGTGTTATAAAGGGTCGGTGTTTTTAAATCTTTCCAAGTGATATCGCCATTAAAGTGTTCTCCAATCCCATAAATGACCGTCGGATCGGTTTGTAGTTTCATTCGCTTTTGCAATCGTCTTATAAAAACACCTGCAATTCTATCTCTTTCAGAGGCTACACCTGTCTCTTTTTCAATAATGGAAGCGAGTATAAGAGCTTCATAAGGCGTTTTTAAAGGTAAACCTTCTTCTCGATTATTCCACTCTTCGTTTAATGCAACAACCATATCATTAACGGAGCGAGTGACTAAAGATATAGCACTATCACCTTTTGAATAGTGGTAAGTATCTGGAAAAAACCAGCCTTCAACGCTATTAGATTTAAGGCCTAACCGTTTAATGATTTCATTCTCAAAATTCACTTTATCTTTTAGCAAAAGAATTGAGTTGGGTTTCAAATTAGAAAACACCTTTAAAAGGTGGTTAAAAATTTCCCACTTATTTTGCCCTTCTACTATTTGAAATGAATATTGTACAACATCACCTTGTGATAATAGTTTTAACAAGTCTAGTGGTTTTATTTTTTCTGGTAATTGGTATTCCCCTGTTTTTATTTTTGAATACTCAGGATATTGTTTGACTAATAATTTCAAATACAAAGAGGTTGATATTTTATTTTTTGACCTTAAATAATGTGCCAGATGCCCAACACCCCAGCCTTTTTTTAAATCAAATTTAAGTTCATTGCTTTCAAATATAATATCGTTCTTTTGAAACTCTTTGTAATCTAACCAAAACCAATAGACTGTTAAAAATAGTAGTAAGGCAGATATCCCCAATATAGAACGGGTAGCAAAAATTTTGTTTGCAGTTTCACTCATAGCACTTATTTCACTTTCACTTTCAATTTTTGTTTAAGTTTCATAACACAATCCCAATCTAATTGAGTCGTTTCAATCATTTTTGCCGGCCAGATCCCAACAATACTATTAGTGACAAATACAGATGAAATTTTTTCAAAATCTTTTCTATAAATATCTTTGTATAAACAATCGATACCCAAATCATTCATAGTATCTATCACTACGTTTTGAGTAATGCCATTTATTCCACAATTACTGATAGTTGGTGTAAACCACTGTCCATCAAGTTTTACAAACAAATTAGTTCGACTTCCACTAATCACTCGTTCACCATCACACATTAAAACTTCTTGATCAGGTGTTTCGCATTCACTTGCTGCTAAAACGTTATCTAAACGATTTAAATGCTTTATTCCTGCCAACATTGAGTTAACCGAGATTGGCGTTTCAGCAAATTTTAAGTGGCAACTATTATGTTTAAACTCAACTAATTTTTGTACCGCTATATCACAATATATTTGGGAATTTGAGCTAATTGCATAACCTCTTTCCTTTTGCTTACGACTACAACTCACTCTGATAATAGAGTTCGAATATTTTTCTACGATATCATTTAAGGTTGAAGATAAACTATCAATATTCCAATGTTCAAACTTTAACCTTTGAGCTGATTCTTGCAGGCGTGATAAGTGTCGTTCTTTATGGATAATACAACCATCTTTTATAACTGCCGTGGTGAAAAAACCATCGCCAAACAATGCATCCCGATGAAAGTTTAAATTCACGGGATTATTAACCTCTTCCATTATAATTGTAACCGTTATATCCATGTTTATAGGCTATACAAGCCTTTATCCCCATATTGATGATTAAAACAAACAGATTTGAGAGATCCCATTTTACATCAATTAGGAATTGTTATGGATAACATCGTCATAAAAACTCTGATTAAAATGATTGCGACATACTGAAACATATCGATCATTACCACCGATCTCAACTTGCATCCCCTTAGTAATGACGTTACCGGATTTGTCTAGCCTCAAAACCATGGTAGCTTTACTACCACAATGGCAAATAGCCTTCAATTCTTTTAGATTGTCTGACCAAGCTAATAGATATTTACTGCCTTCAAAGGGTTCACCTTGAAAATCGGTGCGTAAACCATAGGCTAAAATAGGAATATTTAACAAGTCACTCACACGACCAAGTTGAAAAACTTGTTCTTTGGTCAAAAACTGTGCTTCATCGATCAAGACACAATTAAGTTTCTTTGTATCATTATTATCGCTAATCATATTAAATAAATCATCTCTTGGAACAAAAATTGTTGCATCCGTTTGTAGCCCTATTCTGGATGTTACCTTGCCCACTGAATAACGATTATCTAACTCCGGCGCTAATACCAAGGTATTCATACCTCTCTCTTGGTAGTTATAGCTCGACTGCAAAAGAGCCGTTGATTTACCCGCATTCATAGAGGAGTAATAAAAATAAAGTTTGGCCATTTAAAGCTCTCTGCTATCTCTTCTTGAATTCTAGTAAGTAAGTTATTTATTTGGGCGGTAATTTTACGCACCTGTTAATCTTGACACATTAGTCAAGATACGTATATATTCTTTAACGTGTCTAATGGATTGAGTTGTTTTATTTTTCTTTTTCCATTTATACGAACGATTCGATTATTTTGGTTAATAGAGCTATCATCCAGTAGTCATAATTGTCTCGCAAAATAATAACAATAAGGTTCGGGTATTGCCTATTTTATCAATACTAGATATATACATGCTAGTAAAACGGTTAATAATTAGCCGCCTACCCTTATTTAAAAATCTACTTCTAACTTAACAAAGGAATAAATTGATGCCTGTTTTTTCTATGCCTGACATTAAAACCAAAGAAAAGCTCAAGCGTAAAACGCCCAGCTTACTCTTGACTGCATTCGCGAGTGTTTTTGCAGCTCAATCAGCGATGGCCGACGTTTTTATAAATGAAATTCATTACGATAATAGTGGCGGAGATATAGGCGAAGCTGTAGAAGTCGCTGGCGATGCAAACACAGACTTAACTGGCTGGAGCATTGTTTTATATAACGGTAACAATCAACAATCTTATAACACGGTTAATTTAAGTGGTTCAATACCGAACCAACAAGATGGTTTCGGCACTCTAGATTTTGCTATAAGTGGTATTCAAAATGGTGCACCAGATGGTATTGCATTAGTAGATGCTAGCAATAACCTCGTACAATTTTTAAGCTACGAAGGATCTTTTACAGCCAGCGGCGGTGTGGCTGATGGTGTCACCAGTGAAGATGTTGGTGTTTCAGAACCTAGAAACACGTTAGTGGGAAACTCTCTTCAGTTAAGTGGTACCGGTAGCGTTTATGTAGACTTCTCATGGGAAGCGGCAAGCGCAAATACTTTTGCTACAATCAATACAAATCAAACCTTTGGTGGTGGCGGTCCTCAAGTCGATGCAGCACCTACGGTTATAAGCTCAACACCCAGTAATAATTCAGGTGTAAATGCACTAGATACTAGTATCGACATTAGTTTTAACGAATCAGTTGATTTAGCTAATGGTTGGTACGCTATAGACTGTAATATTAGTGGTTCACATACTGCCGTTGTTGCCGATGGTCCTCAACACTATAGCCTTACCCCGAATACAGATTTTGATTTTAATGAAATTTGTACAGTCACTATTACGGCTTCCTTAGTAACCGATGTGGATGCCGATGATCCACCCGATACAATGGAAAGTGATTATGTCTTTAGTTTTTCAACCAAAGTCGATTCGCCAATTCGTATAAATGAAGTTGACGCAGACACTGCCGGTAGCGATACTTTAGAATTCATCGAACTTTATGATGGCGGTGTTGGTAATACATCTTTGGATGGATTAGTCGTAGTTTTATATAATGGCTCCGACAGTCAATCATACAATTCTGCATTCGATCTAGATGGTTACTCAACTAACGCTGAAGGGTATTTCTTGTTAGGTAACGAACTAGTCTCTCCGACTCCATCCATCATCATAAATAATAATGGTATTCAAAATGGTGCCGATGCAGTTGCTATTCATGTTGGTGACGCCACTGACTATGAAAATGATACACCAGTATCTGCATTAGGGTTAGTCGATGCGATTGTTTATGATACCAATGATAGTAATGTTGCTGGATTAATCGACGTATTAACACCTAACCAACCTCAGAAGAACGAAGATGATGCAGACGATAAAAACTCGCATTCAAATGCCCGTGTACCTGATGGTGGCACAGCATTAGATACAGGTTCTTATATAGCTCAACTTCCTACACCTCTAGCGAGTAACGTAACAGAAGCTGAAATCTTTGAAATCCAAGGCGCTGGTATGTCATCTCCATTTGCTGGTGGATATGTTCGAACTTTAGGTAATGTTGTAACTGCATTAGGTACTAATGGTTTCTTTATGCAAACGCCTGAATCAAGAAGTGATTTAGATGAAAATACCTCTGACGGTGTTTATGTCTTTACCGGTAGCGCTTCAACAGTTGTGGTTGGTGATATGATTGATGTTGAAGGTCAAGTAATTGAGTATTTCGGTTTTACCGAATATAGTCGCCCTTTGGTAACGATTACAAGTGGTGGTCACTCAACTCCTGCGATAGTTACTTTTGATGCAAACACACCTTCTCCAATTCAACCTCAAATGGAAAATGAAATGGAACGATTTGAGGGAATGATTATCACCTTTGATGGTATAGCGTCTGCTGCGACAGGCCGTTTTGGTGATACAGCCGTTGTTGCCGGTGACACGCGAGCTTTCCGTAGTCCAGGAATTGAATTCCCAGGCGAAGTTGGACTTCCAATTTGGGATGGTAATCCTGAAATGTTTGAAGTTGATCCTAATGCGCTAGGTGGGGATAACCCAACGATTTTTGCTGGACAATCAGTTTCTGCAACTGGTCCTTTAGGATTCTCATTTGGTGATTATCAAGTTTGGCCAACTGAGTTAACACTTGGCGAACAACCTGACTTATTAGTAAAAGTTCGTGATAGAGCCGATGCTGAAATGACGGTTGGTTCTCTTAACATGTTCCGTTTATTTGACAGTGTTGATGACGATGGTGTCAGTGATGAAGTCATTGACGCTGATGAGTATGCTATCCGTTTAAGCAAAATTTCTCGTTTTGTTTTAAACGTAATGGATGCGCCTGATATTTTAGCGGTAAGTGAAGTTGAGAGCCTTTCTGTTCTAGAAACGCTAGCAGCCGAAATTGAAGCTAGAGATCCAAGCGTTCAATACACAGCTTACTTAGAAGAAGGAAATGACATTGGCGGTATTGATGTTGGTTTCTTAACTCGTAGTCATATCGCTATGGATGAAGTCACTCAGTATGGTCTTGATACTATTTTAGATTTTGATGGTTCGTTATTAAACGACCGTCCACCTTTATTATTTAAAGGTCGAAATAGCAAAGATGGTAGTGATTTTCCAATTGAAGTATTAGTCGTTCATAATCGTTCACTAGGCGGAATTAGTGATAGTCGTCGCGGTCCAAGAGTAAGAGCAAAACGTATGGCTCAAGCTCAACTGGTTGCTAATGTTGTTCAAGATATCCAAACAACTAATCCAAACGTCAACCTAATTGTTACTGGTGACTTTAACGCTTACCAATTTAGCGATGGTTACGTGGATGTTATTGGTCAAATCAAAGGAACGTCAGTTGAAGCAGACAATCTACTTTGGGAACAAAGCCCTGTATTTCCAGAGCTGACTAACCAAGTTAATAGTTTACCTGCTGAAGAACAGTATTCATTTATCTTCAGAGGCAGCTCTCAAGTACTAGATCATTCGTTAACCACAAGTAATTTAGATCGTATGATTACTGGTTTCGGATTTTCTAGAGGAAACTCTGATGTACCAGCTATCTTAATAGATGATGATACTGACGAGCTTCGTTCATCAGATCATGATGGCGTTGTGTTGTTTATTAAAATGGATAGCGACAACGACACAATCTTTGATGACGCAGATCAATGTGCGGCAACATCAATTCCTGAAACTACTCCAGCGAAAGGATTGAAGCCAAACTACTATGCATTGTTAGGTGGTGATGACTTGATCGCAAAAACAACGTTTGATTCAATTGATTCACCTTACTCTCGTGAAAAACGTGACTTCACTATTGAAGATACAGCGGGTTGTTCTTGTGAGCAGATTGCTGAAAAACGTGGTGCTGGTAATGTTCCAACTGGCGCATTGAAACATGGTTGTAGTCTTGGATTAATGAAGAAATGGATCCGTCATGTAAAGTATGACGAACCTTTTAACGGTTAGTTTTTGATTGTTAAAAAAACCGGCTTTTATAGCCGGTTTTTTTGTATTAAATCTAAATTCAATTTCTTTTATAATATGACTTTATACTAAATTCATGCATTACGATTACTTATTCATGCATAAAAACATAAACTGTTACAATAGTTTGATCTGGTTACACTACTGTAACCAATAACGAAGAACATTTTTCTAAAATTCCTGAGCTACTTATTGAGAACTGGAATCAATAAATCAGATTCATTTTTATCCGACTTATACCTACAACCCGGCCCCTGCCAAAACAAACTGAGTGACCTGCTCAGTCATTAATCTAAATTCATCGTCCGAATATTCTTTTCCTTTATTAAGGATTTCAATTTGTTTTCCAAAATCTGCATAATGTTGTGTTACTGACCAAATCATATAAATAAAAGCCGTTGGATCAATTTTTTTAATTTTATTAGATGCAATCCAACCCTTAATAATTATAATCCGATCGTCTAACCATTTTTTTAGCGTTGTTTCCAAAAAAGTTCCAACAACTGGGGCTCCATGAATAATTTCATTTGCCCACACTTTTGATGCATATGGACGACATCTTGAATAATTCATTTTTGATTCAACATATTTTATTAATGCCACTTTAGGTTCTCCATAATCATCAAACACTTCAGCGGCTTCCATCCACTCTTTTAAAATTCTTTCTAAAACACATTGATATAAATTCGCCTTAGTTTTGTAGTAATAATGGATATTGGCTTTTGGTAATTCAGCTTGTTTTGCAATCTCATCAGTAGTCGCTCCTTTAAATCCACATTGTGCAAATACTAACTCGGCAGCTTCCATTATTTTTAGCTCATTAGTTTCTCTAATGATTTCTTTTTGGTCTTTCATTTTTTTCTCTTTGTACATCACTAAATAGACTATTCAAATATTTTTTTGTTTCAATAATTTACTTGATAGCACTCTAATTTAATTTTATTATTTAAGTTTGAAAGCAATAATTCAGCATATTTTTTTTGGCTAGATAAAGTGCTATTTTCGACAAAAACTACACGCTTAATATTACCGACTAAATCATTAGCAAACTCACTCTTGGTTGACTGGCTCATTATTAACGAACTCATAGCCAATTGACTTACGGCTGAAGAAAATGCAGACAAGCTAGGATTATGTGCAACATTCTCTGCATATCGTCCAAAAAAGACTAAACCATTATTTAGTTTAATGCCACATGCAGCATAATTTTTCGTATAAGGAGCGTAACTTAAGTTCGCATGCTCTAAGGTTTGTAATACAAATTCATCATCAACTGAAGGTTCTAAGAAAAACGTTTTTTTATCAATATTTTCTCCCATTAACAATTGTTCACAGCCTAATTGTTTAGGTCCAAAGACTGATGGTAATAACGTTTGAATATCGACTTTATTGATATCCTTAGAATGTTCTCCTGGCATAATAACAAACAATTGATTAGTACCAGATAACTCATAAAGGAATTGTCGACAATGGCCACAAGGGGCGGCTGAAGTAGCAATTGATTCAATTCCAGTTTCACTATTTAGCCAAGCGTTAGAAACGGCTGCTTGTTCCGCATGAATAGAAAAATTAAGCGATAGATTTTTGTATTCAAAATTAGCGCCTAAATATAGGTTGGAAAAACCATCTTGCTCTTTACTTTTTCCTTTTACAATAGCACCAACATCAAAAGATGAAATAGGTGCTTTCGCAAATTTTTTGGCCACTGGTAAAAGTAAAAGCATTAACTCTTCAGTATTAATCGAAAGCTCGCTACAGATCACTTCAACTTTATCAGCATTTAATATTCCACCATTTTCAAATAAATCATTTAGGCTCAATTTTTTCGAGTCTGATAAATCAGAAAAATTTACAAACTCATCGATTCTATTATCCATCAATTTACTGTATTCCTTCTACTAAAATTTAAGTAGATTCGATTTTAATTAAAATTTTCTAAACAACAAATAAACTCGCTAACGCTGCACTCATCAAATTAGCTAACGTGGCTGCCAGAACAGCTTTAAGTCCCATCGTAGCAATTTCATGACGTCTTGTTGGCGCAATACTTCCTAACCCACCAAGCAATATAGCAATTGATGATAGATTAGCGAAACCACAAAGTGCAAAAGTTACAACGACTTGAGAGTGAGGTAATAGAGTATCTTTTAATTCAACGAAATTTACGTAAGCAACAAATTCATTAAGAATTAATTTTTGACCTATTAAACTACCAACTGTAATTGACTCACTCCAAGGGATCCCTAAAACATAAGCTACAGGAGAAAACACGTATCCAAGCATTGTTTCAATAGTAATTTCAGGTAACCCTAACATCGAACTAATGCCACTGAATGCCCCATTAAGTAATGCAATCAAAGCGATAAATGCGATTAGCATAGCACCGATATTGACTGCCAGTTTCATACCGCTAACGGCACCACTTGCGGCAGCATCAATAACATTAGCGGGCTTTTCATCGCCATCAAAATCAATAGTTTCAATCGCATTTTTTGGAGTACCTGTTTCAGGAATCACTAATTTGGCCATCAATAAACCGCCAGGTGCAGCCATAAAACTAGAAGCGATTAAATATTTTAATTCAACGCCCATATTCGCATATCCAACTAAGAGTGAACCAGCAATAGAAGCCATGCCTCCGACCATAACGGCGAATAATTCCGAACGAGTCATTCCTAAAATATAAGGCCTTATAATTAATGGAGCCTCTGTTTGACTAACAAAAATATTAGCCGTAGCAGAGAGAGATTCAGCATATCCCGTACCCATAATATATTTAAAAAACTGACCTATCACATTGATAATTTTTTGCATGATTCCAAGATAATAAAGAACTGCCACTAATGAGGAAAAGAAAACAATAATCGGCAAAACATTAAAAGCAAAAATGAAACCCAATTTTTTTCGTCCTAAATCGCCAAATAGAAAATTAATGCCGCTATCCGCATAGTTAATTACATTTTGAACGCTGTTTGAAACTGCGCCTAAAGCTTCTTGTCCTGCTGGTACGTATAATACCAACGCGGCAAAAATCGCTTGAATAGCGAAAGCTGCTCCAACAGTTCTAATTTTGATCGCTTTACGGTTTTCTGAGAAAAGGATAGCGATAGCTATCAAAACGAACATTCCGATAATACTCATATCTGGCACCTTATTATTCTGTTTATTATTTTATTTACTAGCTATTGAATTCTATCTACCAGAGCAAATTATCACAGTTTGACTAAACGGTCAAAATCACAATTCCGGTGACTTATTTATCTCTCTAATAAGTTCCTCACAACATATAATTGACCAATTGGTCAGGCTTTATTTATTATAGCGCCAATTCAAGTTATACTACTAATTATAAAAGTTATTTATAGATATTTTCACATCATAAGGGTTCGTTGAAATAATGCTCGCCCAAGAAATAATCCGAACCAAACGCGATGGAAAAACGCTGACAGCTGAAGAGATAAATTTTTTTGTGAAAGGGATCTATGATCACTCAATCAGTGAAGGTCAAATTGCAGCGTTAACGATGTCTATTTTTTTCCAAGGTATGGATAGAAATGAATGTGTTGAATTAACCAAAAGCTTA
>CAZRPK010000068.1:0-16259 GCA_964601915.1 uncultured Kangiella sp.
AAAAAGTGCTTTCACCAATATTATGACTGATCTGACCATTCATGCGGTTGCCGTGGGGCAAGAGCCCCTTATTATTTGACTGAGTTTATTTTACTATAGATCATCTTAATTTCAAGCTGTTATTTGCTTAACTTAATGACTTTGGGGCAGGGCGAGCAGAAAGCTCTCATGATCAACTAGGAATAGCGGTGCCAATAGCTCATTATGGCGACTACAGCTAATTGTAGGAAAGTCGGATATACTTTTGCGATAATTTTTACTTTTCTAATATTATTGGTTTGCAATATTGAGGAACTCCATATACTTGCCCTGATGGTTAATCGATATATACACGACTTTCATTTTAAGCACAAAATCTACTGAAAATCAGTACATTCTAATAAAAATAGCTTAATTTATTTTTATTTACAAAATAATTAACTAAAAAGGAATTTATCTTGTCTTTTTACGTTAGAATCTTCACTGCTCTGAATAAAACCACGTAAAAGAAAAAAACAATAGGGAAACTTATGAACTTTGATGGTAAAAAACTAGTCATGCCGATTATCTTAGCAATTACTGTATTTGTGATTCTGCAAATTTTTGTCGGTTTACCAATTAGCGTAATTATCGCCATTTTAGTTGGGCTGGCAACATTTTGGCTGTTTTCTGATAAAAATAGCGAGGAGACAAGTTCTGAAGGAGAAGAAACCGAATTATCTATTACAGAAGTAGGCAATCAAGCACTCTTAATCGCTAACCTTGAATTAAGAAAACATATCATTTCTCCAGATTTACGAACAAACTACGAATCTATAATCGATTTACTGATTGAGCTTCTACCCTTAGTTAATGGTGGTATTGATACAATTCCAGAACAAACAAATGAGCTTAGCTGGGTGATCAACCGTATGGCAACGGAGTATTTACCTAACAAATCAATTAGCCCCTATTTAAAACTGACTCATTCCGAGAGGCTCAATGACCAAGTCGTTTCTGAAGTGCTAGAAAATATCAATGCCATGAAAAAAGAATTACATGACGTTAAAGAAATGATAACCAAAAAGAATACCAACGAATTTGCTCAAAAAGCGAAATTTCTGAAACAGCGATTTACAGACTAACGATTGACAGGTCAATTAAAACCAACAAGCCAACCTTAGAACCAAAAAGGAAAGTTAATATGAGCAGTTTAATAAAAACACCAAAGTGGGCAAAAGAAGCCGATTTATCATCTATGAAGGAACGATCTCAGGCACTTGTTACCCAAGTTAAAGAAAAAGCTGGTCCAGCGTTAATGAGAGCGGTTGATGCGATTGGTGGAAAATCCCAAAAAAAAATGTTGGCTGCTAATGATCTTATGTCTCAAAGTGTTGGCTCTTTACTGAAAGGGCTTGATGGAAAGTCACCAACAGCAGAAAAGTTATTAGAGCTTCGTAGCGCTATGGATGAATTAAACCCACACTCTTTGCATAATGCATGGTATTTTTCATGGATGCCAAAAGGAATGAAACGTAAAGCGGTTTCAAAATTTATTCACAAATATCAACCCATGCAATCTCATGTCTCTGGAATATTAAATGGTCTACGTGCAGGTAAAGACGATCTATTAGAAACCAGTATTGAACTAGAACACCAATATAATGAAATTGCTAGTGCTCAAAAAGAAATTCAATCCGAAATTTATGTTGGGGAGATATTTATAACTGAATTAGAACAATTAGAATCCGAAACGGATAAAGATGATATTCAAGAAACACAGAAACTAGCATCCGTTAAAAATAAAGCAGCTAGACGGATCAGAGATTTAAGAACAATGGAACAGGCAGCTGTTCAGTTTTTTATTAGCATCGATCAAACTGTTGCTACGAATGAATTACTTAGCGAACAAATAGATTCTGCTTTGACTGTTGGCCCTATGGTAATGACTAACGCGCTTCGAATTCAAGCCGCACTAGCTAAACAGGATTCCGTTAAAAAAGCGGTTCAAGGATTTCAAGAAGGATTGGGCGAAATGATGGCGCAAAATGCAACAGCCGTTAATCAAGCTGCTCAAGAAGTCGGAGATTTATATAATAATCCTGTGATTGCGATCGAAAAAATGGAAGAGGGTTTTGATCAATTAATGAAAGCCGTTCAAACTGCAAATGAAACAATGGCTAACAGTACTTTAAAAGCTCGCGAGTCTAGCGCCCGGTTAGCAGAAATGACAGAACAACTTTCACCAGTGGCCGAAGGCTTACATGATGCATTACAATCCGGTAAAGAAGCAAAGAATAACGATGACGTAATGGATATAGAAAAAATCAAGAAACTTGATTAATTACGGACTTGAAATTCAAAAGAGCCAAGAAAGGATAAGAAGATGAATGACTTAAAACAGCAATTACAAGCAATACGATCTCTTGAAGTTTTGCCTATAGAAGAAAGTCAAAAGCTTGATATAACCAGCGTCAAGAAAGGCGGATTCATCGAACTCAATAGTGATACATGGCAGATTATTAATTATTATTCTTATCTTGATGTAAAGTGGAAAAATTTTTCTCCGCGTGAAAAAGACTACTGGGTTATTGAGCTAGAACTTTATTCACTCACTAAAGGAATTAAAACCTTTGTTGAATGGGAAATTGATGATGAGCTAGAAGTTTGCTTAACAGACGTTTCGATTAAATTAAGAGATATTCAGTATGAGGGTAAATCTCTCACTCGAAAAGACTTAGCTTATATCGAAGATGAAGAAGAAGGCGAAATAAAATATAAGGGTACTAAATACTTTTATAGTGATGATGACACATGGGCTGGTTTGTTTTTCAAAAATGCTAATGATGCCAAAAACAAATCTAATTCAATTCCATTAAGAATCTACGAATTTGAATCTGAGTCTGATACTGGCATGGGTCAATATTTAAGTATTGAAAGCTGGCATGAAAATGAAGATAAAGCAGAAAGAGAGGCTTTTATTAGTCATTCGATTAAAAGTATAGATATACAAGTTTTGCAAACAAGTGAACAACTAAATTAATGGACTTCGGTAAAATGGTAAAAAATCTAACTCAATCGCTTTTACTAATACTTTCGATAGTTTTGCTTTCTGGCTGTGAAGGACTGCCGGACAATCTTGTTGAAGAAGTTGAAAGAATGGAGGGAAAGCAAGAGCGATTAACAAGGTTTATAGAAAAGCGTAAAACTGAATTGACTAATCTATCTAAGCATAACGATGCTGAGTTTTTAACATATTATTCTCAAAGCGAAGATTGGGCACAACATTTTATCAAAGCATCGGCTCAATTAGAGAAAGCGAGAAGTTTATATGACAATGAGATTAGTGCCTTATATAATAAAGATGATCCAAAAGATGCCACAAGTATTTTTAAGCTGAATAAAAAATTTACTGAACTTATTCAAAGTGCTACTTCAGGCGCTCGATACGTTAACGAACGAATAGTATTTCTGATTGAGTCTCGAAAAAATGCTTCGATTATTCAGTCAAAAACCGAACAGCAATTATTTGAAATAGATCGTTTACAAGGTAAATTATCTAATGCTATAAAACAAGCGGTTATAACGTACCCAAATAAATCACACGATCTTAATTCTAGACTGTTATCAATTAACCAATTAGTAAAGAATTCTAAATTATCTTACTCTCAACTAAATAATGAATATAATAAGCGAAATAATTCTTCTAAAAGTTTTATTGATTACGCAATCATTGGAGATCAAGCGCAAATAATAGAGCAAATTTTGTCAGAGACAAGTGAACAACAACAAAAAATAAATAAAAAAATTAAACAACTTCATCAAAGTTATGTGAAAGTATTAGTTGATCAGCGGATTGAAAATTACATTGTTGTGAGACGTGCTAGTTGGTGCGAAGGAGAGTATTGCGGTAACGGCACAGAAATAAACTACAAACCCGTTAAAGTAGATACCACTATTTTTGAATACCTAGATACTTCGCAAATATCTACTCTTGCAACTATTAGAAGAAGTTGGGGAAGCGATAGCTTTAAAGTTAATGTAAAAAAAGATGTGTGGCAAGCACTTTCAATCAATGAAAGATACCGCATGGGTAGCAATCATACCCATGCAGATTTTTGGATTGATAATATGTACAGTGAAACATTTCATAAATATGTCGAAATCGAAAATGATCAATCAACAGAAACTAGCTGGCAAAGCGTTAGTGAAACTTATTTTTGGAAACAATATGATAACTTAGGAATGGCCATTCTTACCAAACCTTATGGCTTCTATGATGTAGATGCAATAACTGACGCACAACCAGTGGGTATGGCGACAATTGCGGAACCCGTTGTGAAAGATGGTGTTGCTAGTGGTTCAAATCGCTACGGTGAATGGCGACACTCGAATGGGCTTTCCTTTTGGCACTACTATGGAATGTATCATATGTTTCGCGGTTTAGTGGGTCCGTCTCGATATGGCTATAATGATTGGAATGGATATAATAACCGTCGGCATGGTGCGGGTTATTATGGTAGAAATAATCGATGGGGAACTTTTGGTAGATTAACTTATAGCAATAGCCGATATCAAAATAGCGGCTTTGCTAGAGCAAATGCCGGTGCCGTTTATAGCGCACGAACAGGGAAGCGCTCTTCTAGTTCTTCTGTTCGCGGAGCTAGTTCATCCAATCGTAATCGAGGGCCATCCAGCCGTGGTAAATAGATTTTTTACAAATAAATTAAAAAATAATCGCTTGTCTTTTTGGAGATAATTAATGAACATTGAACAATATCTATTTTATATTGCTTACACTTTATTATATTTGACGTTGGCCATTTTAATGAAAGTCATTCTTAATTTTCGTTCTGGAAAATTATATAAAGCGGATGAGCAAATTGCTGGTGGAAATATGGCGGTTGGTTTGAGACGCTCTGGTGCTCAGTTAGGTTTAGCCATTGCAATGATTGGTGTACTGTCTGGAGCGAGCAATAATGATTTTGTTAACGACTTAATTACCACAGCAAGTTATGGATTGTTAGCGGTTGGTTTTATGCTCGTTTCTTTATTGGTAACCGATAGAGCTGTTTTACCAAGTGTCAACAATACCGAAGAATTGAAAGAAGGTAATTTAGCCATTGGCTTAGTAGAATTTGGCACCTTGATGATGACCGGCATAATTGCCTATGCCAGTATTAAAGGTGATGATGGTGGTCTCATTTCGTCCCTTATTTATTTTGTTGCAGGACAAGTTACTGTTGTATTATTAGTGATCGCCTATGAAAAAATATTTGCGCGAAAAGTTAACCTCGTTCAATCGATAGTGAATAACAATCTATCTGCAGGAATTTATCTTTCAGGAAAAATTATCGCTTATGGATTAATCTTACAAAGTGCAATAGTTAGCCAATCCAACACAGAACTTTCAACTCTATCAGCACAAATCATCGAGTTTGCAACCGCTGCATTTGTGGGAATGATTATGCTATATCTCTTTGAATTACTGATTGACCGATTTATCGTCACCGCAACAAAAACTTCCGATATAATTAAGAATGATCAACAAGTGGCCGCTTTACAATTGTCGCTGGCTAAAATAGGAATGGCACTAATTTTAGGTATGGCTATTCTATAATTAAAGATTAAACCTTAAATAATATTTGTATTAAAAAATTAAATGAATCGCCCTCGCTATTTTTCAGCTCTACTTGCTTTCTGTATGTTTTCTACAGGTGCGAGCGGGCTGGTTAATGAATATGTTTTAGCAACTCTCACAACCTATATTCTTGGTAATTCTATCGAGCAGTTTTCGATAGTCATCGCATCAATGATGCTAATGATGGGGGTTTCTGGTTTTGTTCAAACAAAAATGTCTGATGACAATTTGATTGATAAATTCATAACGCTAGAAGCGATTATGGCAATCATTTGTGCATTCGCTCCACTCGCTATCTATTGGGCATATGCCAATCTGACCGACCATTTTATTTTTGTGCACTATTTTTTCGTTCTCTTTGTAGGGTTTTTAATTGGTTTTGAAATTCCTCTTGTGATGAGAATTATTGAACAAAATAAAGTTAGCTTAAAAACGAACCTATCGCTTGTATATGCAATGGATTATATCGGTGCTTTTGTCGGAGCTATTTTGTGGGTAAAATTTCTTTTAAAAAATTACCCGATCACAGAAATCAGTTTTATCGTTGCAGGATTTAATCTACTCATTGCATTTATTACAGTCATCTATTTGCTTCGTTCAAAATTGATTAAACATGTTTGGTTCAGTTTAATATTAATGATTAGCGCCGTTATTTTATTATCATTTGGTTACTGGAAAAATCAGGAATTAACTCATTTATTAGAACAAAAATTTTATGATGATCCAATTGTTTATAGTCATACAACTAAATATCAGCATTTGGTGATTACTGAAAACAAACAATTAAACGATGTTAGGCTGTATATTAATGGTAATACACAATTCTCTTCTTTAGATGAAGATCGATATCACGATCTATTAGTGCACCCGGTTATGTCGTTAGCTAATCCTAAAGATATTCTTATTCTAGGTGGTGGTGACGGTTTAGCCTTAAGAGAAGTATTGAAATATAAATATGTTAATAGTGTCACTTTAGTTGATTTAGACCCGCAAATGATTAAATTAGCAACTAACAACAAACATATTGCACGAATAAATAACTATGCATTTTCTGACGCTCGAATAAAAATTCTACCTGCGGAGGGAATTCATGATATTGGGGTAAAAAGTTTGCAGTTAAATTCAGGAGGAGTTGATAGCGATGGACTTGAGAGTCTGGAGCGAGTTGCATCAATTATCGTTTATAATATAGATGCTGATAATTTTATAAAGAGAACCAGAGAGCAAAAATGGGATGCTATTATAATCGATTTTCCTGATCCATCATCTATAGAAATTAATAAACTTTATACTAAAGAATTTTACTATCAAGTTAAAAAGAAGTTATCTAAAGATGGATTTATAGCGGTGCAATCAACCTCACCATATCATGCGAAAGAAGCATTCTTGGCAATTGGTTTAACCTTGGAGTCTGCGGGTTTTAACCGCATACCGTATCGGCAAAATATCCCATCATTCGGTGATTGGGGTTTTCATTTAGCATGGAAAAACTCAATTTCAAAACAAGAAATAAAAAATACTATCAGTAAAATCAAATCATTTTCGGTAACAACAAAATTTATAACCCCAGAAATTTTAGTGGCATCGCTAGCATTTGGAAAGAATGAACTTCATTCAGAATCAAATTGTATTAACCGCTTAATGTCTCCTTGTTTAATGAATCAATATTTGGATTATAGTTGGCAGATAGATTAGTGAAGCATACTCAAAATAAATCACCCAAAGATTATTTTAAAACAACTGGTCAAGATAATTATGCTGGCGACCATATAATTGTTGATTTTTTTGGGGCATCTCATTTAGATGATCTTGTTAGAATGGAAAGTGCCTTTAAAGAGGCTGTAGAGGTATCAGGTGCGACATTACTGCACATCCATCTTCATAGTTTCTCTTCAACAGGCGGCATTTCAGGTGTAGCAGTATTGGCAGAATCTCATATCAGCGTACATACTTGGCCGGAGAAATCCTATGCTGCTTTTGATATTTTCATGTGTGGGAATGCTGATGCAAAATTGACTATTCCTATTTTCGAAAAAATATTTTGTCCACAGGATATTAAAATTATAAATTTAAAGCGAGGCGAGCTAAAATAGATATTTTTAATCGATATTGGATTTAGCGTAATCGTTAAACTATGATTTTTTTGATTTAATTAATGCCACTCCAGCAGAACCCACTACCACTAACACCGCTCCGATAATACTTAAATCATTTAAACTTTCAGTTTGAATATAATCTGGAAAATAAAAACTAGTTAAATGCATAAAGAACAATGTAAATAATGGCGTAATTGCTAAAACAGCACTGACTCTTGAGGCTTCCCAGTGAGCTAGAGATTCTGAAAAAGCACCATAAGCTATTACCGTATTAGCTCCACAAAAAATTAATAGCAACCAACCTAAAAAATCAAGATCCCACAGTACTCCAGGGTTAGAGTTAGGTAAAAAAACTAGACTACCAAATGCAAAAATAATCATCATAATTTGAATAGATGACATGTGTTTTAGCAGCTGTTTTTGTGCCAGCGCGTAAACAGCCCAAAATATTGCTGCAATAAAAATTAAAAATATTCCAAAACTATATTCCCTATCTAAGTCAATGAGATCGCTCAACCGATGATTAAAAAATAATACTAAACCTGTTATAAATCCAATTAGACCTATTGCCTGCCATTGATTAAAAGATTCCTTAAACAACCATAAACTTCCTAACAAAAGTAACATAGGCGCTATTTGAATCATAAGTTGAGCACTTTCCGGTGTCGATTTTTCTAACCCGATCATATATAGTATATAATTTGCTAATAAACAAATTGTTGTAAGAAGTAATAGCCAAATAAGATTTTTGTTCAGGTTTTTTACGTTTGGCATATCTCTTTTTAAAACTAAATAAAAAAATAGAATTAGAAAAGCGAAAATAAATCGAAACCAAGTAATGGTGGTAGAATCTAAATATTGTAGCAAACCCTTCAGTGCTACGGGTAAAAGCCCCCACATCAACGAAGTTAATAGGGCTAAAAACATACCTAGTTTCCATCGTCCACTTGTTAGATGCATCATTTATTTCCAAATTAATGAGAAAAGGGATAGATCTATAACTAAATTTATCCTGCAAAAGGTAGAGTTATCTTTACTTGAGTACCATGCATAATTTTTGAGGAGATATCTAATTGACCACCAAGAGCTTGGCATATATTTCGACTGATCGCTAAACCTAAGCCAGAACCTGAGTTAGATCTTGTATCACTGCTATCTACTTGTTCAAAACCTTCTAGAATTCGTTCTATTTTTTGATCTGGTATTCCAATACCTGAATCAGAGATAGTCAATATAACCCCGTACTCTTCAATGGAATATTTAACATCAACTGAACCTTCATCAGTAAATTTTACTGCATTGCCTATTATATTAAATAAAATTTGTTGCAATCTTGTTTTATCTAGAAAAAGAAACTCTCTATCTTTTTCACGCTGAAAGTTTAAAGAAATATCTTTTTCCACAGCCAAAGGCGAACATATTTTGATAACGTCATTTATTAATGCTATCAAATCAAACTGAGTATTTATGATAGTAATGTGACCAGACTTACTTTTTGACATTTCGAGAATATCATTGATAACAAGAGCTAATTGTTCACCACTAGATTTTATTAAGCGGATCATATCTAAAGTTGATTCTTCAATTTTATTTTTATTTTTATTTTCTTCTACGATCACTTCCGACAACCCGATAATACCATTTAAGGGCGTTCTTAATTCATGTGAAGTGTTTTTAAGTATTCGATCCTTTACTCGATCAAGTTCTTTCAATTTCTTATTAACTGTTCGTTGCCTATAAATTTCTATTTTGCTATTTCTTCTATAAATAAAAAAGAAAACTATTATTACAAAAGCGGTAATGCCAATTAACCAAATTATTTGATTTTTGTTTTGTTGTTCTAGCTGTAATACTAGTATTGTTTTATCTTTAATTGAGCGGGCGAGATCATCCTCCGTTTCAGATATTTGCCTGTCTATTCTTGTTATTTCAGCTAACACTTTTACTTTTTCTTGAATTCTATTTATTTCTATATTACTAGCTTGTTTTATATGTTCAAGTGCTTTTTTAAATTGACTAGTTTTCTCAAAAGCTTTTGCTAATAATCTATGCGATTGAATAATTTTTGAGTTCAATTTCAGCTTCAAAGCCAAATTTAATGCTTTGTATGTATTTTCGATTACTTTATCAAAGTTACCAAGCGTAAAGTTGATTTCTTCTATATTGACTATTGTACTAACTATTAGTCCCTCATACTTACCTTGTTTAGAAATCAAAAGAGCTACTTTACTCGCTTCTAGAGCTTCTTTAAAACGCTGTTCTTTTTCTAGTAAGGTTGCATAAGCAAACTGAAAATAAACCTGCAAAAAAGGTTCTGGAAATTCTTCTAATAATTTTTTGCTTTGGTTGATAAATACACGAGCTTCATCCAAATTTCCAACTTTAACATTTACACCAATCAACCCTATGTAGGAAATCAAAATTTCTCGAGGAAATTTAATTTCATTAGCCAATTTTAAATGCAATTCTCTATACTTGATTGTTTCTTTTTGATCGTTTAGTTGAGAATAGATATTTGCGATATTGTTTATCGCTCTTAATTCTCCTGTGACGTTTTTAGACTGAGAAGCCAGATTTAAAGAGATTAAATAATTTGATAAAGCTTTATTTGATTCACCCAAATAAGAGTAATTAGATGCTATATTGCTGTAAGCACGAGTCTTCTCAATAATATTGTTTTCATTTTCTGCTTTTTGTAACGCTAACTTTGAGTTTTTAAATGATTCTGGATAGTTTCCTGCCTGTAGTAATCGGTAAGCTAATTCATTAACACTTTTTGAACTTTCAAGTTCAGCATCTACACCCAAAAGCTCAAAACTCTGACAGATTAAAATAACAAACAAAAATATTATTTTACTAGAGCTTACCAAAAAAGCTTTCAGGCTCGGCGCCATGTAACTAACTATTTCTTAAAAATTTTAACTATGTGATTCGTCGTTATATCATAATTTGAACCAACTAATTTCCTTATTGCCTCATAGTTACTATCTAATACTAGTTTAATCTCTCCTTCAGAAACTTTATTACCCCTCATAGCAGATTCACGATCAGTCTTATATGCATCCATCATTTCAGTATCAGTTGATAATTTTGTTAAATACTCTAGTAAGCTTAATGACATTTTGATTCCTTTTGAATGTTTTACAATTGATTTTTCTTTATACAGTTTTTGACACTCAACCGCAACTGTTATTAAGTCTAATCACCTAATAACTCATGTATTTTTTGAATATTAAAGAATGATATTCCATTTTTTACAAAAATCACTGTCAACTTCAGGCTCATAATTATTTGGAACAAATAGCGTTGTTATTGTTGAAACCTTAGCAGTCTTCAGTTCTTCTAACGTTAAAACGTCTATTCTAGGGGGCATGATTGGTAACGTACTGGCTTCATATAGTGTCACTAAGTGATTAAGAGGGTAATAGTCTGACAATTTATCAACCAACATATTTAATCCTTCTTTTGAAGGCACTAATTTGGTTAAGCTCACATCTCCAACAACACCAATCTGCCAAAGAATAAGTGATGACCGTGAATTGATTATATGCTGAAAGAAAAGAAACTGGCTGGCTTCATATGCCTGACAACCAGTATCCGCTGGGTCAATCCCCAAATCTGCAAATAAACAATCCTCCGCAGAAATAGCAGGTAGCATATATGCATCAAAACCTTCTTTTTTTGCGACATTAATACTCTTGTGGGAGGGGTAAACAAAAACACCAGGATGACCATAAAAGATAGCACAGACTCTTAAACCATCTCTTACATCCGTCAAAATCGATTCAACCATTAATTCATATGCTTCTAATCGATTCTTGCCGTTTCGGTCAGAGTTTTGGTCAAAATATAGTTCAGCTAGATTTTTAATCTTACTGTTTAATTTTTTTATTGTCATCATTCCCAAGGGAT
The DNA here is from genome assembly GCA_964601915.1 of uncultured Kangiella sp. Lineage (GTDB taxonomy): Bacteria > Pseudomonadota > Gammaproteobacteria > Enterobacterales > Kangiellaceae. The sequence continues at coordinate 11,608 of CAZRPK010000068.1, forward strand.
CTGGAACTAAAACATGCACAATGTCAGCGGTTCTAATTCGATCAATTGACTCTTGGGACAGGTGTGCGGGCGTTAATATCCCCGTTCCTACAATAACTAAACTTCCTTTTTTCATAATATATACTCAAGTTACAATTGATCACATAACCCTAAAACTCATCAGCACCTATGTCAAGTTGGTTTGATACTCTAACTTGTACATTAATCATTACCATCCAGTAGTAAATCACCAGATATAATAGTTAGCGGGTTAGCTGAGAAATTCACACTAACTAGTAACAGAATCAATACAAGAGCTAATTGAGAAGTTAATTTGAAAGCAACGTTACGGTAATGTAAGGTTAATGAGGTTAATTTTAACTGTTCAACATCTACTCACCGTCTATTTTTAGCCTTCCTAGGTTAAAAATAAAAGGAAATCCTTAATTATGTTATTGAAACCTTCTGATGAAGCAAAAGGTTTCAATAAATAAAACTGGCAACCTGTATTGCCTGCGCCTAACCCATCTGTTTTTTCTTCATCTCCAACATGTAATAACTGCTGTGGTGTTATTTGATAATCTTCCATTACTTTTTGATACATCGCCATGTGAGGTTTCGCTCGATAGCCTTGTTGAGGTGAATAATTTTTATCAAAATATTGACCAATAACCAAATTATTCGCATCACAATTTCCGTTAGTAATACTTACCAGAGTGTAACCTTTAGATAACCTTTTAATCATGCTAACAATTTCTTCTGGTATGCTAGCTTGTTGACGTAGCTCTATAAATATTTCAGTTGCTCGTTGAACTATTGATTCGGAGTTAGATAAAGCGGCGCAAACATGACGTAAACATTCTTGTCTTAAAAAGGTAAGGTTATCGTAAGCAACATTTTTATGTTTAAATAGTTTCTTTCTAGTTTCTACAAGTAATTCAACATTAAATTCTTTATTTTGCTTTTTAAATTCTGACATCAAGTATTCTTGACTTATTTTTTCCGCTAGCTTAATTACGGGTTGATTGTCATAAAGTGTATTGTCTAAATCAAAACTAATAACCTTTATTTTTCTAATATCTAGCACTCTGTGAATTCACGTTTTAATTATTTTTTAATATCAATTAACTGAGTTAATCTTGGCCAATTATTATGGTTTTTTAATAAGCTTGTGATTGTTTTAGCAATCAAATCGATAAATAGAGTGCCCATTTCTGGTGAGAATCGAGACTCCTCATTACTTGCTATAGCGAATAACCCATAACGACAATTTTCGCCTAGCGGAATCAAAGCACTAGATTCTATATCAGTCGCTAGTTCACCAAACAACTCCAGTTTTATATTTTCTTCTAATCGCCCACAAAGAGGAGTACTATCTGGAAATTGGCTATTTAATAATTGCTGAATTTCGCTAGGCTCTCTAAATATTTTTGCTGGATGACAAGATTCAAATTCACCCACTAATATAAGTGCACTTGCATTAAGATCAAACTCTTTTTTTACTCCATTTAAAATTCTATTTACTAGACTAGTTAAATCTTCAGCTTGAAGTAGATGTAACATAAATCGATTACAATTATTTAGTAGATCTTCATTTCTAAAAGCCGCTTGCAACATTTCTACTAGTTGTGTTTGTAGTGAATGATTTTTTTCTTTTAAAGTTTTAACCTGTCGTTCTATCAGAGAGGGAACTTCGCCTTTTGTGTGATTTAAATCAATATGAGATAATAGATCCGGTTGCTTAATAAAAAAGTCTGGGTTGTCACATAAATATTGCCTGACGGCCGTTTCTTCCATCATATTATTAAAGCGTTCCAAATTAAATTTTTCTTTTGACGCCTCTTCTGAATCAGCATCATTAATATTGATTGGAATGGCTTTATTCAATTCTAAGGCTTGTTTTTGAAGCATTTGATTAATTCTATTTGTCATTATTATTTTATCTCTTAGGCTCTAGAGTTAAGAGCCATTGTTTAAACTAAATTTCTAAATAGCCATGATAAACAAAATCTGCAGGCCCAATCATTTTTAACGGTTGACCTTTACCCGCCCAGTCAATATGCAAGTGACCACCAGGTAAATATACTTTAGTTCTTTGATTAAGTTTATTCTGTAGCCTGCCTATTACCATACTTGCACATGCACCAGTTCCACAAGCTAAAGTTTCACCGCTTCCTCGCTCAAAAACTCTTAACCGAACTTCACTTTCAGATATAATTTTCATAAAACCAACGTTCACACCCTTTGGAAACATCTGATGTGCATTAATCTCTTGTCCAATACTTTCTACAACTTTATCTGTCAGCTCATTCTCTAATTCATTAATGTTGATCACACAATGAGGATTACCCACAGAAACTGATCCAAATGAAATTGTTTGAGTGGTTAACACAATTTCATAGCTCAATGACTCTTCATGATTTGCAAGTGGAATTTTTTTTGGTTCTAATTCGGGAACACCCATGTCAACACTCACCAACCCGTTTCTCATCAACTGCAAACTCATGATGCCTTTTTGCGTACTCACTCGAAATTTATGTTTCCATGTAAGTCCCATTTTTTTGACAAACTTAGCGAGACATCTTGCACCATTTCCGCATTGCTCAACCTCACTACCATCAGCATTAAATATTCGGTAGTGGAAATCTATATCGGGTTGTGGAGGTGGCTCAATCAATAGAAGCTGATCAAAACCGACACCTTTATTTCTATTGGCTAATTTTCGAATTTGGTATTCACTAAAATAAACATTTTGTGATATTCCATCAACGACCATAAAATCATTGCCTAATCCATGCATTTTTGCAAAACTTAACATCATGGTTTTGGATTTCCATTAGAGATTTGCTCCTCTTTAGAGTCAACGTTAGTAGAAACCTCACTTTTAACTGTTTGAGTTTTACTATTTTTTTGAGTCTCTGGTGATTCTAAAAAAAGTGCACGCTTATTGCCACAATTACATAAAAAAAGACAGAAACTACTAACAATAAGTAAACGTGCAATCAATAATTTTATTAAAAAGAAATTCATTTACTCTTCTTTTGATTTTCAATATATTTCATATATTTCATATATTTTGGTAAATACACACCAACATCCCCAACTCTAATATTTTCTAATTGCTTGAGTGTTGCATTAAGGTTGATATTTAACGCATCTAACCAATGTTGATTACTGCCAAGCTCCTCTAAGCCATCTATTAACATTTCTGTTGATGTGGAAACAGACGAGGCACCATTTGATGTTATTTGTCGAGCAGCATTATTAATTGCATTCCTTGTTTTAGCAACTAACTCAGCTCTAAAAACGTGATCGTTCGGTAACTGCTTTAACACAGCAAGCATTCCTCTAACATTAATTGAATGATATACAAGTTTTGAGTTAAACGGATCTAGCCAACGACCATTAATCAATAACCCTGGCAATACACCATATTTAAGTTTATCGATCGCAGACATAATAAATATTTCTTGCTCGCTGATTGAGTAAAACCCCGCTAATAGCCAAGCACCAAAGGCATTATTACTCCAGTCTGTATCAATCGATTGATACATTACCCACTGACTCGCTTTTTTAGCACTGTTATAATACTTTTGCTCCTTGGTAATTCGATAGGCTTCAACCATTGCTACACCGGCTGTTGAATGGTCATAAAGAAGCTCTCCTCTGTGATCTGCTATTATCCAGCCATTATTGAGAGCATCTGGGTTTTTACGAACTATTCTATTGATGATGACGCTCTGACGCTCATCTTTTCCTCGCAAATCTGGCATCGGGAATAGACCATTCTCTTGTTGTAAGCCCAGCAAATAATCTGCACCTTTCTTAACAATATTTAAGTGTTCTTGTTGTTTGTAAGTCTTTAAAGAATATAAAAGTGAATAAGTAATCACTGGGCGAGCCGCCGCTCGTAAACCTCGCCTCATCTTTTTTGGGTTTCCATCAGGTACGAAACGCCACATAGCCTTGTCATGGATATCATCATTAATTGATTGCCACAAATCACTGACTGGTTTTCGACTTGGATTAGTTGATTCAATAGGTGAGAAATAGGTGGGAGCCGTATCAGGATTAGCAGCCCAAGAGCCTAAAGACTTAACAATCTTATTGATATTTTTTTGTATTCCTTGTAAATCTCTTGTTTGTTGTGCAATCCGAACTTCATTGAGTAAAGGTCTTACGATCTTTTGGATAGATTCAGGTGGTAAACTACCTGGGATAGGCGAAGCAACATTATTTTCCGCAGAACTAGTAAAGCCATTCAAGCCAATAACAAGCGTTACAAGTCTTATGCAATGTTTTTTTAACGTCGCTTTATTGCTCGTTCTTCTATTGTCCAATCTGAATTACCCCTTCTATATCTTCTCTACCTCAAGATATAGGTTATATTAACAAAAATTCGACTATACCGATCAAATTGCAAAATACAGATAGTTACCAATTAATTACAATGATTCTAAAGGATTGGTCATAAAATAGGAATGTTTTGGGCAATTTTAATCCATACCCAAGAGGCATCAAAACTGATAAATTGGCAACGTTATTGCTGCTTGAATTCGTATAATAAGCAGGGCAAACGGGTTATAAATTACGGCTAGCGCATTTTAATCCCTTGCTGCATAAGGCTTGAGCGAAATTTATCATCCAGTGTAGCCATTTTTTTCTTACGAGCA
>CAZRPK010000069.1:0-16230 GCA_964601915.1 uncultured Kangiella sp.
TATCTAGTACTTCCTTTGAAAGACCTTTTTCACACAAAGAAGATATTAAAGACTGGGTTAAATCATGTAGTTTAGCATTAGCGGTGTTAAAAATTCCCGCTTGTTCATTGATACTGATCATGTCTGAATTTCCTATTAATCTTGCAAAGATTCTTACTGAAACCAGCATCTAATATGATGATAGTTATATACTTAAATTGTAGTCCTTTTATTGCTAAATATCGAATATAACCCGCTGTTGCTAATCCGATTATTTCTCAGTTTTCAGATTTTTTTCACTTAACACATAGTAAAAACACTTATATCGTAATTGAAGCCTAATTTTATTGTATTCTGAGCAGGATTTTGGTATAAAGTGCGCCCTTTCCGCGACAGGAAGGTTGAATGGCTTTTGAAATTAAGTAAAAAGCTAATTTGTCGCTATGATTCTTATGTCTTTTGTCTTAAATCAGACTAAGGGTTAAAACAGAATTTTGCTAGTCATTTAATTGTACTAAGTCCAAGGCTTATAAGTTAAATACTAGCTAGAAAGTAAGTATTTAAACTTGTAATAAAGAGGCTTTAGTCATGTCAAAAGTATGTCAGGTTACGGGTAAACGCCCAGTAGCAGGAAACAATGTTTCACATGCAAAAAACCGTACACGTCGTCGTTTTTTGCCAAACCTTCACACTCACCGTTTTTGGGTAGAAAGTGAAAACCGTTTTGTTAAGCTTCGTTTGTCTTGTAAAGGTATTCGTATCATCGACAAAAAAGGTATTGATGCTGTATTAGTTACAATTCGTCAAAATGGTATCAAGGTATAATAGGAGACTATCATGAGAGAAAAAATTAAATTAGTATCGTCAGCTGGTACAGGCCACTTTTACACAACTGATAAGAACAAGCGCGCTACACCTAACAAGCTTGAGTTCAAAAAGTATGATCCTGTTGTACGTCAGCACGTAATGTATAAAGAAGCTAAAATTAAGTAACTGTTTGTAGTAAAGCCTAATTTATAGTTGTCTGAAAAGGCAACAAGCCTCTAAAGCCCAGCTAGTCTGGGCTTTGCTGTTTCTAGGTTAAAGACTAAAGGTAAATGGTTAAGAGTAATAAGACGCGAATGTTAAGTTTGACAGCCTGAACAAAATACCGTGCTCCTTTGACCAATGATAATTTGTTTTAATTTTCTTTTACAGATAACACAAGCTTCATCTTTTCTTCCATACACATGTAGAGTTTGCTGAAAGTAGCCGGGTTTTCCATCTGCATCAGTAAAATCTTTTAGGCTACTTCCACCGGCCTTTATCGCTTCATTGAGGACTGTTCTAATATTTTGGGTCAGTTTGGTGTATCTTTTCTTAGAAACTTTGCTAGCAGGGCGGTTGGGGTGAATTCCACTATTAAACAAAGCCTCTTGAGCATAAATATTACCAACACCAACAACAATTTTCCCATTCATAATAAACGCTTTAATGGGTATGCTACGTTTTTTTGATTGCCGGAAAAGAAATTCATTATCAAAATCATCTGATAATGGTTCTACTCCCAAATTTGCTAGTAAACGATGCTCGTCTCCTTCTTGGTTAAATACAACACAACCAAAACGTCTTGGATCATTGTAACGAATAGATTTTCCATTGCTTAACACAATATCAACATGATCATGTTTACCTACTTCCTCATTAGTTATGATTCTTAAACTTCCTGACATTCCCAAATGAATTAATATACTGCCTTTATCTGTTTGCAGTTCTAAATATTTACCACGTCGAGTACAAGCGAAAATCTCTTTGCCTTTTAATAAATTAAGTGCTTTTTGATCGACAGGCCATCTGAGTTTTTTATGACGAACAATTACTTTTACAATTCTTTGCCCTATTGAATGGGGTGAAATCCCGCGTTTGGTAGTTTCAACTTCAGGCAGTTCAGGCACTCTGTCTATTCCTATTTAAGTCATGAGTGACAGAAATTTCGTCTTGCTTATCAATTCCTGGGTTTTCAATTATATTTGAAGAAACAGGATCGGAAGACGAAAGAAATTTTCCCATTAACATAAAGATTAGAATAAAGCCGGAGATTACTAAAATAATCACGTTTAGCATCAAGCGTTGTTGATCATCTTTTTTCATATTTTTGTTTCTCTACCTCTTTGTTTTATTCTTTGATAAATAAAAAAAGCTAAAACAGAAAATGGAATTATGAGTGAGAAAAACCAATTTAGTATGAAGTGTGTGATAGGTGAAATTCGAATATAGTTATCCTGATACTGATTTTCTGATTGATCAACTATTGATTGAGATTGATATGATAGTAACCAATTAACCATATTGATCCCTAGTTGTAAATTGGCATAATTATTAATCGCCGCATCGGATATAAAACTGGTATCGCCTACAACTAAAACTCTTTGTGTAGAATGAAAATTTGTTGGGTTTGCTGACGTTAATTTCCTTTCTAACGCAATCAATAATGAATGAGACTTCTTTTTTTCTTTTTTTAAAGGTTCAAAGATAAATTCATTTTCGGTTGAAAGGATGTTTTCTGAAGAAACCATTTCATTCCAAACAAGTTGATGACTAGTTAAAACAATTTCATTTTCCCATAACGTTTCCGTTCCTTTTGTCTCTATTATTGGAGCGATAATATTCAGACTAACACTCCAAGGAAAAGCGAGCAAACTATTAATACCTTGATTAATACTATGTTGACTAAACTGATTAACGATCAAGATTGCTGGATGTGGTGTTCCGCTGGAAAAATTTTTTTCGTCTATTAACGTACCCTGTTGAGCACTGACGCCTAAATAGTCTTCCAACATCTCAGGTATTTTATCTTTTGCTTCACGCATAACCAGTAAATTTCCACCACCATGAAGATATTGCATTAATACTTCAATTTCATCTTCCAACCATTCTTGTTTTGAATCCGCAATTATAACTAGTTTGGTATTATTACTAATGAATTTTTGTTTTCTTAAATTTTGTTCGATCACAGGAAAACCTAAAGATTTTAACTGTATATAAAATTTAGAAAAAGATCGCCCGCTTTTAGAAAAAACAGAAACTTCATCATGCCCCTGAATAAAAGTGATCCACTGTGAGCTTTTTGATTCTATATGATCAATTAACTTAGCCATTGAAATATGTGCTGAATTAGCAAAAGGGTAACGAATAGTTTGTTGCTTATTTCCAATTTTAATATTAACAAACTCTTCAACCTGTCCATTTCTTTCTTTATTAATATCTGTAAAGGCTTGTCGGCTGGAAAATTTAATTGATATGTCTTGCTTATACATTTTCAATTGATTAATAGCTGTTATGATTTCATCTTCACTTTCTTCGCTATCAACTACAGCCGTTATTTCTATAGAGTTCAATGTGTTTTTTAGTTGAGTCTGATAATACTCTGCCAGTTGATTATTTGTGATATTTGAAGTGCTTATATTATGCCCAGGTATTGTTATAGAAACCATTTTTAATAATATTCCTACTACAAATAATCCAACAAACATCGATTTTATCTTAGATGATTTTTTTCGACCCTGTATGTTTTTAATTGCACTGAACATCATGTAAATCATAAAAAATAACCATATAATTAAATGCACGATTTCCTGTAATGACGCATTACCTTCTCTCACACTAAGAAAGAGCTTGTTAAATAGAGTTAGAAAATTGAAATATTCATAACGCATAAAAATTTGATCTAAACTGACAATTAAAATAACAGAAAAAAATGAAATCAATATTGAAAAAACAACATTCTTACTATTCAAGCTAATCGTTAATATAGCTAACGCATAAAGTAAAATTCCGAGTAACAAAAAACCACAGACCGTAAAAAATAACAAAAGATCTAAGTCGCTATTAAATTCAATAAATAAACTGATGATTACAAAATAGAAAAATGGAACAAAAATAAACTTTAAATTGAGTTTTAAAATTAATACAAAAAACTGTAATTTTGTAAGACTCATCTGTTGAATAATACTTTGCTGACCTTTACTAAAAAAATAGGGTATTATTTGGGACGCTGTAACAATTCCAACGATTAAGCAAATCAATAAGGTCATACCACTCAATGGTTTAATAATTTCATTAAAGACTGATAATTTGTCAATATTTTGAGCTTGAAGATGTAAAAAATTACTGTAAGAAAGTGAAGTGAATATACCGATAGCTAATAACGAAAAAACTATTACTAGTTGAACGTTTGGTCTTTCCCAAAATTGTTTTGATAGTATCTTATCAATCATTACATAATTTGTATTATCAGGTAAGGTATTCATATTAATGACTGGTACATTTCAGGATTGAGCATTTTTATCTATTTCCAGATCTGATGGTTGCCACTCATTACTCGCCAACAATCTAAATAAAGGCATTAACGCTTCTTTTTCAGGAAGACAAAATTCAAAATTTACATGATTCTTTTTAATAAGCTCATCAAGGATATCAGAACTGGCTATTTTATATAAACCGTTTCCTAGAAACTCATATTCAAAATTAGACAAGTTTAGATAATTCGATATCTTTTGTCTATTTTCAAAACTAAATAACAAATAATTGTCTTGAGATTTATCTTGATAAAAATAAGCAATTTTTGATTGATGAATAAGCAATATATCATCTGCAACGGATAGAGCATGGTTAATGTTATGTGTTGAAAACAAACAAAGTGAAAAAACCGTTAAATCCAAAATGTTTTTATTAAAACGTTCTTGCTCAATAGGATCTAAACTTTGGCAAGGTTCATCAAAAAATAAAAATTGTGGATTGTTAATAAATGCTTGGGCAATCGCTATTTTCTGCATATTACCTTTTGAGAGACTTTGCAATGGTTGATGCAATATATTCTCTAATCCCCAGAGGTCTACAATCTTCTTGATATTTTTATTAGTATCATTTGCAGAAACTTGTTTAAAGCCAGCACATAAATTTAAGTATTCGCAAGCTGATAATTGCCCCATGGATAACATGGTATCTGCTTGGTACCCCATTAATCGCTTAAACCTTTGATCGTTAGGCTTGATGCTTATAAAGTTATTATTCTCTATAGATCCATTGGTTTGATAGAAAAGACCAAAACCTAAATGATTAGATTCCCCAATTAGATTTCTAATAAAAGTCGATTTACCCGCGCCATTTAAACCAAGAAGAGCAACTCTTCTTTCTTGTTTAATTTTTATATTTGTTTTAAGTTTGCTATGTCTAATTGTTAGACTTGCTCTATCTAATAAAGCATTGGTATTTTTTGTTTGCGAAATATTAGCTAAAGGCGGCATATTCAATTCAGTTGCAATTTAATTGATGGTGTAGGGTTCTAACTCTGTTTTTACAATGTGATGCCCTTGTAAGAGCACTCGTCCTGTATAGCGATTTTCACCGGTTGAAGTAAATTCAAAATGGTATTCGCGAATTAATTTCCAACGCTTATGCTTATTTTTCATAAAGCTAAAACGATGCATAACAACACTATGATCTAAAAATTGTACGCCTGATCCCTTACAACATTTAATACTAGCTTTTAATGCAAATTGTTTAAGCTTTTGTGTATAAGACCAATACCATGCAATTGCTACTAAACCTAATAAAGTGATGACTTTTGACATAGCCCTTACCTCAAAAAAATACCTAACGACAAATGAAGGATGTTTTTACTCAAAAACAACAAAGGCGACATTGAGTCGCCTTTGTTAAACTGCTCATTATTCTATTTAAGTTATTTGGGCATTTTTGTAACGGTAACCTGAACTACTCCAGCCTTTTTAGAGGCATCAACCACTCCAACTAAAATTCCTGTGAATGCATCCTCTGCAACTTGAACAATGACTGCCGCTTTAGGCTTTTTAGATAGCTCTGTTGAAACACGAGCTTCTACCTGCGCCACATCAATCAAAGCACCATTTAAAGTCACATCACCAGTATTGCCGATTCGGATAAGAATAGGTGAAGTAGGGTTAGGTGGAGCTTCAGATTCGTTATTATTAGGGCGAGTAATATCAATACCTGCCTCTTTAATAAAAGAAGTGGTTACGATAAAGAAAATTAACATGATAAAAACAATGTCTAGCATTGGGGTCATGTCAACTTCTGTTTCTTCTTCCGTATTACGTCTATGTTTGCGCATATTTGATCCTGTTATTCTGTATATGGGCTAATCCAGTTGATCTATTAATTTTAAATTAGCTAAGATATTTATCTTAAGTACTTTTTATTAATTATCATCATTTTATGGTTTTTAGACCCTGTAGAGCCATCTTCACTCTACTTATTTGCTCTAACTATAACCATAGACACGCTATATGTCTATAGATCTATTAGATGAAAAGTTGTAACAGCTCCACTACTTGAGTATTTAGCCCCATTCCAGTTCAGGATAATTAGCTAATATATAACTTTCCCGTTAATTTTTCATACTTTATTACTAGCGACTCATTAGATTCAACATTCGCTTCATCATGGGGAATACAATCAACAGGACAAACGATTTGGCATTGAGGTTCATCATAATGACCTACGCATTCAGTGCATTTGTCTAAATTTATTTCATAAATTTCTTCTCCTTGAGTAATCGCCTCATTTGGGCACTCAGGTTCACAAACATCACAATTAATACATTCATCAGTAATTATTAAAGACACAATTCAATCCAAATTTATAATTATATGGTCTATGTTTCAAGGATAACTATTGTACAATACTGCAATCCTAGACACTCATAACTAATTTCTAAATCTTTGGCATTTATACTAAACGCCCCTGAAAACAAGTGATCAAACAATGAATATTCAACAAATAAGAGAAGTCAGTCTAATTACTGCCATAAAAACGCCTTTTAATGAATCTGGCAAGATTGACTTAGTAACCTACGATAAATTAATCGAAAAACAAATAGAGGCAGGCGTTCAAGGATTAGTTGTTGCTGGAACCACTGGAGAAGGGCATTTATTAAATTGGGAAGAACATTTAATGTTAATTGCCCATACTGCCAGTAGTTTTGGTGACAGGCTAGTAGTCATTGGCAATACCGGTAGTAACAATACTCGAGAAGCCATCAGAGCAACGGAACATGGGTTTGCATCCGGCATGCACGCAGCATTACAAATTAACCCTTACTATGGCAAAACCAGTCCCAAAGGCGTAGAAGCCCATTTAAGAAAAGGGCTCGATGTAGGCCCTGTTTTTATTTACAACGTAGAAGCACGAACGGGTCAAGACATTCCAAACAATATTATAGAATCAATCGCGACTCACCCTAATTTTATTGGCGTGAAAGAATGTGGTGGTAATCACCGGATCGCTCACTATGAAAATCAAGGTATTCCATGCTGGTCTGGCAATGATGATGAGGCTTTTGATGGGAGGCACCAAAATAAAAGTCATGGCGTAATTTCCGTGACATCCAACTTATTACCAGGACTAATGAAACGTTTAATGGATTCAGCAGACGAGTCGGTACTTAATCAGCAATTACAACCGATTTTTGATTGGTTGTTTTGCGAGCCAAACCCAATTGCAATTAATACTGCATTAGGAATGACCGGTGCTATTAAGCCAATTTTCCGATTACCTTATATGCCTCTGGATTCAGAAAAGAGAGAAATAGGTTACAAGCTACTAAAAGTTTTAAATTCGAGCGATTATGTCGGTGATAACCTTTCTTTAATGGCGGATGATGAATTTCAAGTTGTTGTGTAAAATAGCTGTTGGTTGAATGGATGATAAAACGCAATCTAACTAACCAAATGACGATCTTTTAATTTAACGTAATTATTAGCTGAATATTGAAAAAACTTCTTTTCTTCTTCAGTTAGAGGTCTTATTTTTCGCGCGGGTGAACCCACCCACAAAAAGCCGCCTTTTAGTTTTCGCCCTGGTGGAACCAAACTATTAGCTCCTAATATCACGTTAGAATGAATAATCGCATCATCCATTATCACTGCGCCCATTCCGATCAGGCAATTACTTTCGATTGTACAGCCGTGGATCATCGCTTTATGACCAATAGTCACATTATCACCAATGACTAAATCATGTCCTTCTGGATCATAAGGTCCGGCATGAGTCACGTGCAATACACTGCCATCTTGCACACTAGTTCTTGCGCCTATGCTGATTGAATGAACATCACCTCGGATAGTTGCCATAGGCCAAACAGAGCTATCATCACCGATTGTGACCTGACCTAAGACAAGCGCAGTCGGATCAATAAAGACTTTGTTACCTAGTTGAGGGGAATGATTTTCGAAAGATCTTATGCTCATAAAATTGACTCTTTTAAATTATCAATTGATACTACTCAATATTAGATATGATACTGAAAAAATTAACTGAATTGCAGTTTATTAATGAGAATTTTATGATCAACATCGTTTTATTTGAGCCAGAGATACCACCAAACACTGGAAACATTATTCGTTTGTGTGCCAATACAGGTTATCACCTTCACCTTATTGAGCCTTGTGGGTTTAATTTAGATGACAAAAAATTGCGTAGAGCCGGTTTAGACTATCATGAATTTGCCCATCTTAAAATTCACAAAAATTATGATGCATTTATTCAATCAGAAAATCCCCAACGACTATTTGCCTGTTCTACTAAAGGCGCCAACCACCACACCGATGCTATCTATCAAGCAAACGACTATTTAATTTTTGGTCCGGAAACCAGAGGATTGCCTGATTCGATACTAAACAGTATCAAATCAGGTAATATTCTCAGATTACCGATGGTCGCTAATAGCCGTAGTCTTAATTTATCTAACAGCGTGGCTATTTTTATTTATGAATCTTGGCGTCAATTAGATTTTATGGAAAAGTAGAAATCTGGATAACTAAGTCTCACAAAAAAAGACTAGCTAAATACAGTTTCTTTTACGCCTGCTAACTTATGAACAAGTTGGTTATCAATTAATTTTGATGGTGTAAAAACACCTCCTTTAACATCATTTGATAGTAAAAATTGTGCTACTTCAACCGCGCCAAGATAAGTGAGTTCATAACCATTACAGGTTTCTAGCTTAGCTGTCACTTTATCCCCTTTTGCGTTAGTGACTTGCCCCCAAACATAGGTGTTTAATTGAGCACGCTGTTCTTTGTTAGGGCCTTTTGAACTAGCTGCAACTTTCTTTTTCATTTGATTTTGAACAAAATTTAATTTTAGTATCCATCTAAACCAATTCATTCGTTTCATGTTTTTAGCGCCTCTTGGAGACATTGGAATAAAAACCTCAATATTCGGAATTCCAGTAGAATGGTAAGCTGTAGACACATCACCCCATGGAATAGTAATCGCATTTTTTGAGCCATTACCAAAATCAATAGTTTCGCACTTATAAGCCATGGGCACTCGGATAATTTTACCGTTTTTGCGAATTCTTCCACCTTCACCCAACCCTTCAACCGAAGTTTTTGCTGTTCCTGGACTAAAACCACTGGCTGAATCAAAACCTAACTGTAGGTGAGTCGCATCGGGCATTTTATCTTTCAATTGACTTGCTAAACAATCGGTTGGAATCACATCGAATCCAACACCAGGACATAAAACGATTCCAGCTTTTTCTGCTTGAACGCCTTTATCTTGAGCCATTTCAAAAACTGCAATTTCACCGGTAATATCAGTGTAATGTGTTTTACTGGCGATACAGGCATCCATCATAGGTTCGGCTGTTGCCGAAAAAGGGCCCGCGCAATGGATAACCGTATCAATATTTTTTAAAGCATTTTCAATGGTCAAAGCAAAATCTAATCCAAATACTCGACTTTCCAGATCCAATGTTTTGGCTAAAGATTCTATAGCCTCTTTATTTCTACCTGCTAAAATAGGCTTTATTCCGCACTCAATAGCAAACTCTGCAATTAGTTCACCAGTGTAACCATTTGCGCCGTAGATCATCAATTTTTTTGTTGCGTTAGTCATTTGTTAACCCTGTTTTCCTACTTGAATTCAAGTATGTTAGCCGAAGATTTAGCTTTTTTGACGCTTAGCACTGGCGATAATTTGTGGAACTTTTTTGATCATTCCTTTCATAAACATTTTTGGGAAAAGTCGTTTAAATCGATAAGCTTTTCTTGCATAGTCATGGCTGATTACCATAAATATATCTTTTTCAATCCCCTTAATGGCATCTGAAGCGACATCATCTGCGGTGACTTTTGAATTTTCCATCCACTTTTCAACTAATGGTTTTAGGCCTTGTTCAGACGGAGACATAGAATCTAGCAAATTAGTTTTGAAAAAAGCAGGGCAAAGAACAGAGACGCCAATATTGTGATAGGCTAACTCCGATCGTAATGTATCACTTAATGCTACAACGCCCGCTTTACTCACGTTATAGGATAACATCGATGGTGCTAACATGATTCCTGCGGCTGACGCAGTATTAACCACATGTCCGGGGCCGTCTTGTTCAATTAAAGGTAACCAATAATTACATCCTCTATATACGCTAGTTAAATTAAGATTGATTGCTCTATCCCATTGCTCCGGCGAACAATCAAGCATCATTCCAGTTGTCGCTATTCCTGCATTGTTAACGATAATATCTAAACCATTCCATCGCTCTTTCAAATCTTTAGCAATTGAAACAAAATCTTCGTCTTTTCCGATATTGCAATAGAGCGCAACAGCATCTGCACCTATTTCATTGGCTTTTTCAGCAACTTCCTTAGCGCCGTCAATATTGATATCCACGACGGCTATCTTCCAACCGAGCTTCGCAAACTTCATTACAATTGCCTTTCCTAAACCACTTGCACCACCGGTAATCAAAACTCGCTTTTTTGTAAACCTTGCTAACATTCAAAATGCCCTTAATCAATAAATGGGTTAATCGACACATCATACACGAAACAACACAAAAAGCGAACGCTCGCTCGTTATTGACATTTGATCTGATGTTAAGTTAAGCTAAAAACATTGAGACAAAAAGAAACCGCACAATTGATTGCGAAAAATGCTAATTATAAAGGTGAGTTAATTTGCCACGAAGGCGCAAATGAATTCGATAGTGAGAGTTTAATTAAATACTATTTGCCAATTTTGGCTGAACAATCAACTTCACTTAATAAAATTATACAAAGCGGAGAAAATTGGTGGTCTACCGGTGAAAATTTTGAAGTCTTTTTTAGGGCGCTTGTGGCAAGAGGACAAGAATTGTCCTTTTGAATCATGGAATAATTTTAAGGAACGTTGTTTTAATTGCTTAACTGATGTTTCCAACTTAAGTACAGGCAGCGCAAATGGTATTACAATACTAGCGACTTCTGGAGGACTCATTTCAGTCATTATGCAGTCTGTCTTAGGTTCAAATCAAGATGCCTTTATGAATATGAATTTAACTATCAATAATGCCAGTATTAGTGAAATTGTTTGGCAAAAAAATCAAGAAAATAGCAATCAATTTAAAGAGCAGACGTTATTAAAGACTAGCAACCGTCTATTAAACTTTAACAATATAACACCATTATTATTGGCGAAAAAAAAAGAATTAATCACAAGAAAATAATCCACTAAACAAACCTTTTGAAAAGGATTTTATTATGAATTTTGAAATTGAAGACTGGTTAAAAAATCAATTAGAAGAAATACAGATCTTTGTTGATAAGGAGCTAATCCCAATTGAAATGGAAATTCTTCACAGTAACTTTTTTGAAATAGAGCCTCGTTTAAAATCGCTGAGAGGAAAGGCGAAAGCAAAAGGCTTATGGGCTCCGCATGTTTCTGCTTCTATTGGTGGGTGTGGTAAAAGCCTAATACAATTAGGTTTGATATCAGAAGTACTAGGGCAAACGATGATAGGTCATTACGTTTTTGGGTGCCAAGCGCCCGATGCGGGTAATACTGAGTTGCTACATAAATTTGGATCTGATGAGCAAAAAAACGAATGGATGAAGCCACTAGTCAATGGCGATATTAGAAGCTGTTTTGGTATGACTGAACCTGCAACCGCAGGATCCAACCCTACTTTATTAGAAGCATCTGCTGTGCTAGATGGCGATGAGTGGATTATTAATGGCCGAAAATGGTTTACTTCATCCGCCGATGGTGCCCAGTTTTGTATCGCTATGGTGGTAACAGATCCTGATGAATCAAAGCACAAAAAAGCGAGTATGATTATTGTACCAACCGATAATCTAGGTTATAAATTTATTCGTAATATTTCAATTATGGGTGATGTTGGTTCAGGTTATTATTCTCATGCTGAAATTGAATTTAACAACTGTAGAGTCCCTAAATCAAATTTGATCGGTAAAATTGGAAGTGGCTTTGCGTTAGCACAAGAACGCTTAGGGCCAGGAAGAATTCACCACTGTATGCGTTGGTTAGGAGTTTGTAGGCGCTCATTAAACGAAATGATTAGTTATACAAAAACCAGAATGATAACGTCTAATAAAACGTTAGCCAATATGCAAGCAATCCAAGATTGGATTGCTGAATCTGCGGCTGAAATTGAGGCCGCTAGAGCATTGGTTTTACAAACCGCATGGACAATTGAAAATGTTGGTTTTGAAGCTGCCAAAAATCATGTTTCTATGATTAAATACCATGTTGCCAATGTGATGCAGCGTGTTGTCGATAGAGCATTACAAAGTCATGGTGGTTTAGGAATGACCGATGATGTAATTCTGGCACACTTTTATCGTCACGAAAGAGCGGCTCGAATATATGATGGCCCTGATGAAGTACATAAAATGGTCGTTGCCAGAAATTTACTAAAATAAGGCACTCATTTTAGAAATAAAATATCGACAATAATATTATAAAAGTAATTTGATAATGGAAACTTTATGACAATCTGGAATGGCGAAAATGACTTCACGCTTTTTAAAAAAAGCGTGCCAATTAGTAGCCAAGCAATCTGGACAGCTTTT
Organism: uncultured Kangiella sp.; assembly: GCA_964601915.1. Classification (GTDB taxonomy): domain Bacteria; phylum Pseudomonadota; class Gammaproteobacteria; order Enterobacterales; family Kangiellaceae. The sequence goes on from CAZRPK010000069.1 coordinate 12,855, forward strand.
TATCACTTACACAAAGGGAAAGTTCAAGTACAAAAAGAAAACGTAGCAATTGAAAAGCTCCAAATAATAATCAAAGCAACTTTTAAGCTTTCAAATCAAAAAGGTTTTTCCTTGATGAGCCTTCGCGATCTCAGTCAAGCAACCAATATGAGTATGGGTAGCTTATATAATTATATAGGAAGTAAAAGTCAGCTAGCGGAAATGATCCATCAATTTTTACCCCATATTTTTGATACTTGCATTGGTGAACAAATCCGAACGACTGATATGCCTGATGTAAAATTGGAGAAACTAATTCGTGGCCATATATTTATTAGTGAAGTATTACAGCCTTGGTTCTTTTTTGCTTTTATGGAAACTAAACACTTGAGCCGAAGCGTAAAGGATCTAGCAAAGAATAATGAAATTAAATCAGAAGAACTAATGGAGTGCTATATTACTCAAGGAATTGAGAATGGTACGTATCAATCCTGCGATCTTTTTTTAACTAGCATGATGATCAAATCATTAATGCAAAGCTGGTATGTTAAACATGCGAAATACAGAACATCTGATGTTACTTGTGAAAGTTATTTAGAATACATAGAGCAAGTCATTAAAAAACAACTCATACTTAACTAAATAAAATATTCTTCAAATTCATATTTAGGAAAAACCTTAGGAACAAAACGTAATGAGTGAATTTATTTTATCACAAGACTCTAGAGAGTCTGACAAACTTCCAATTGAAAACTTGGCTCATTACCTATCGAATAAAATGCCTGATTTTATTCGATCGAAACAACTTCATATTAAACAATTTTCTGCTGGCGTATCTAATTTAACTTATCAGCTAACCAGCGATGATCAATCTGTAATATTAAGAAGACCACCCAGTGGTACCAAAGCCGTATCTGCCCATGATATGGTAAGAGAATACAACGTAATCAAAAGTGTTGGTGCTTTTTATAGTCTATCACCCAAACCATTATTTTTATGTGAAGATGAGAATGTTATTGGTGAGAAATTTTTTATCATGGAACAAATTATAGGATTGGGTGTAGATAAGAACTTACCTGTAATAATGAGTAATGAACAACAATTAAAACTATGTGAGAACTTTGTTCTTGGGCTTTCTCAATTACATAACATTAACATTAATTCAAAAAAACTTTCTCACTTAGGTAAACCGGAAGGTTATGTTGAAAGACAATTAGAAGGCTGGCAAAAACGGTTTATAAAAGCAAAAACAGATGATGTCGGATCTAGTGAAAAAATAGTTCAATGGTTATCAAACCACTTGCCAAAAAATTCAGGTTATCAATCACTAGTTCATAACGATTATAAATTCGATAATCTAATATTAAATTCTGACAAGCCAGAAAATATAAAAGGCGTTTTAGATTGGGAAATGACAACACTGGGCGATCCATTATTAGACTTAGGTTGTACCCTTGCATATTGGGTCAATGCAGATGATGATGCAAACATGCAAGCCATTCGTATGATGCCGACTCACCTTGATGGAATGATGACTAGACAGCAAGTGTTTGAGTCTTATTGTTCTCTTAGAAATATTAAAAGTTTTGACTTAGTACCTTATTACGTATTTGGTTTGTTTCGTTTAGCAGTTATCGCCCAACAAATTTATTATCGCTTTTATCACGGACAAACAGATAATCCAAAATTCAAAAAAATTGGTCAGTTCGTTAATATTTTATTAAACAAAGCAGAACAAGAAATAGCTTAATCACTATACCTTAAAACAAACAATTTAATAGCGAGCACCAAAAGCGTGTTTGTAGGAGAAAAAAATGAATGAAGCATTATTTAATTTAGATGGAAAAGTAGCATTAGTGACTGGAGCAAGCCGAGGTATTGGTGAATCAGTGGCGCGTCTTTTTGCCAAACAAGGTGCTAAAGTCGTTATTGCCAGTAGATACCAAGATGCGCTTGATGAACTCGCAGCAAAAATCAATATCGACAATGGTAACGATAATGTGATCGGTATGGCATGTCATATTGGAAATTCAGAATCAGTTACAGAGCTACTCAATAAAGTCACTGAAAAATTTAGTAAAATTGATGTACTAGTGAACAATGCTGCCACCAATCCATTCTTTGGCGAATTATTAGATACACCAGAATCTATGGTTGATAAAACCATTGATGTGAATATCAAAGGCTATTTACAAATGAGTCAGTTAGTTGGCAAAATCATGAAAAAAAATGGTGGCGGAAGTATTATTAATACTGCATCAGTTAATGGTGTTAGCGCAGGGCCTATGCAAGGAATTTATTCAATGACTAAAGCAACGGTTATTTCTATGACAGGTGCAATGGCTAAAGAAGTAGCGAAATACAATATTCGGGTGAACGCAGTTTTGCCAGGCTTAACCGATACAAAATTCGCATCCGCATTAACCAAAAATGACAAAATGCTCAATTCAATTTTACCCTTAATTCCAATGGCAAGAATGGCACAACCAGAAGAGATTGCGCCAGCATTTTTATTTTTAGCATCTGAAGCTTCTTCTTATATTACAGGAATTAATTTACCAGTTGATGGCGGGTTGTTGGCGTAAATTTTACATTATCATTCAATCGGTAAATAAATATCCGTCACCATTTCATTTTCAATGACATCAGGGAAAAAACTTACGCGGTGAAAAAATAAAGGGAAATCCCTTAGTTTTTCATCGCTTTGTTCTAACCAGTTTGAATACAAGAACTCAATTGCCGTCCCAAGGCGAGAATCTGTGCCGATTACCCTCAATAGTGCACAACGTCCTTGAGGAATCATTTTATTAATGATTCCAGAGCTACCCTCCTCAACGGCCGATTCAACACTACAAGCTAAGTCAAACCTGTAGTCATCAGGATGAGTTATTCGCGGATCATCATAAATAAGATTAAACGTTTTACTTTTTGATGGTGGTAATTTATTTGCTTTTCTCCATGAAATAAATTTTTGGATACTGCTCCCAAGTAATGCAGGGTTCCCTTTATGTTCTAACACAGCAATTTTAGTTTTATTAAATTCGACTATTTCAATATCAGATAGATTAAATTTTATTTGCATTGATTTGTTCCTTAATTGATTTAAATGATCAAAATGAATTTCCCAAGAGCCGTCAAGAGGCGCCTTACGAAACTCGCGAGGAGATAAATTGAATTGTTCTTTAAATGTCCGTGAAAAAGCTTCAGAGGATTCAAAACCTGCTTCGAAAGCAATATCAATTATTTTCATCGGTTCTCGAAAAGCGAGCTGGTATGCACTACGTTTTAAACGAATAAGTTTTACTAACTTAAAAAGACTGATCCCAAAATAACAATTAAACTGGCGTTGTATATGAAATTTGGAGAAATTAAATTTAATTGCTAAATTATCTATAGA
>CAZRPK010000070.1:0-16000 GCA_964601915.1 uncultured Kangiella sp.
TTATAGAATGATAAAATCATAGCAATACAAGCTAGACCACATTCTGCTCTTTCTGCTTGATGAATTAGAGGAAGTTTGTTTTTCAAATTAGACCTTATGTTATTGTTATACCAGCTTTCAAATCAGTTTATTCTTAAAATCTAAGATAGGACTTATCAAATAGTCGAATATAGTCTTTCTCTCCAAAATAATGTCGGCACTTACTTTTAACCCATTATATAGCTCTAACTCAACACCTGTTGGGGTCTTGAAAGGTAACTTTAGGCTTATTTTCGCCCTGTAAACTGGTATTTCAACATTCAAAGGATTAGACCATTCATTTGGAAAAAATAAAGACTTTGATATTTCAAAAACAACACCTTCTACACTTCCATAGCGTTGATGAGGATATGCCTCAACCCTCAAACGAACAGGTAACCCAATATCAACAAAACCAATTGCTCTAGAAGGTATATAGAGTTCAGCAACAACTTGTGCCTCTTCAGAAGATATTAGAAAAAGGGGATGATTAGGGTTTACAATTTCTCCTTGAATGGCTGATATGTTACTAATGATTCCATTTGTAGTAGCTTCTATAGAATATTGAATTTCATTATCCAACCTTGCTTTTATGTTCCCTTTTTGGAGTATCTCATTATCAACAATACTAGTTTCTGATATAAAGCGGGATCTATAAACATCTATGTCATGAGTTAGCTGTTCCAATAGCCCCTTAAGTTCAGTTGCTTCGTATAAATTACGTTGTATTGATTCTTGTATTTTTAACCAATCGATCTTTGCATTATCTAGACTTAATTGTGATATACTGCCTTTATCATATGCTTTCTCACTTCCGACCATAATTCGATTTTTTATGATTTTTTGTTTGCTGAGAGATTTTATTTGAGATTGAATAAATTCCTTTTTAGCGTTCGCATTTCGAATCTTTATTCTAATTTTTTTTATTTCCAATTCTTTACTAACAACTAGAGCAGATTTTTTAGCTATTAAATTGAGAATTTGATTTTCTAACTTTATCTTTTCGAGCTCAACGGGAGATGTTCCAATTACTTTAGTTGAATTTACCTTAAACTTTGCTAGGTGATCCCCTATATTAACGTATTGCCCTTCCTCAACATTTAGTTCAGTGATTATCGACCGACTTTTTGGATACACTCTTAGCAAACCTGAAGAGTTATGCAACATTCCTTTTACCGTTTTGTAAGTACTAAACTCAATTAAAAAAGTAGCTGTTATAAATGACAGAATTAGTGAAATTATGAATACTATAATCAAATTATATGATGGCAAACCTATAAGTGATACTCGACCTTCGAACCGATTATTACTGTTTTCTATAGCTTTTTTTCTAAAGAGTTCACTTGCTTTCACTTAGATTCGCCATCGATTCCGTTCCGTACTTTGAAAACCATTTCATAATTTCTTGATAAGCATTTTTTTTATTATTCTTTAATCCATGATTGTCACCTTCATAGATAACTTTTCTATGAACATGTCCGATTTCTGTCAATTTTGCGCCAAATTTATGCGCGTTACTAACTGCGACTCTATCATCATCACTACCATGTATAATCAAAATGGGAGTTTGTGGTAATTTTTCTGCCCATAATAAAGCAGAACGATTTGTTAATTGTATTATTTTTTCTTTCTTATAGTTTGGTATTAGAACTTTAAAAACATTTTCCATTTCAGGTCTAGTTTGCAAAGTATCGATAAGATCAACATCTCCGCCAATAGTAGCAATTGCGTTAATCTTTTGCCCATTATCGGATTGCAGTTGTTTAAGAGCCATTAAACTCATCATCCCGCCCCTGCTGCTACCGACCATAAATACATTTTGTATGTCTGCGTTTGGTATGTTTTTTATTAAGTTAGCAAGTGAAACAACATCTTCAACATCTTTACCACCAAACTGGTCGCGAACGACGTTACTTTCATTTCCAAATTTATAGCCACGATACTGACTTGCTAACACAATGTATTTACCTGACACTAAGGGGAATATGTTTTTAAAAAGCGTGAATAAGGTAATAGAACCATAACTCTGATTCCCCCCACGATTATAAATTATAACTGGGAGCTTTTCTAAATTTTGTATTTTAGGTCTTATAATAAACCCATCAATAATAAGGTCTTTACTTGGATAGCTAAATGTATTACAACTAATTTCTTTTTGAGTACTGTAATATTCTTTCTTAGTTACGGAAACTGAAAAAAGAAGCTTTTTAAAAAATCCAGCTTTTTCTTCTAGAAAATCCATCCATTCATCATAACTATCAAAATATGTAAAACAATCCCTTCTCATTTCAAATAACTGTTTATTGCTCTCAATCTCTAAATTTGCTTTATTGGGTGCGACATATAATAACAATGAAAGAGCTAGGACTCTTATTATAATTTTCATGAGCATCATATACATGTATCCAAGTTTTTATAGTTTCAAGTATCAAGAAAGGCAAATCTGGAATGCTTCTACGTTCAGTAAAACAATCATATTTAGATTACCTGCTAATATATAAGAAAAACTAATTTTTTTAAATTCTAATTGATTTAATAAAACGTTTAAGTTTTTTTAAATTTTTCGAAGAAGGAAAACCTATGTTTGTTCACCAGTTTTTTTAATTTGTTGAGATTTTGGTGGTTCAAATAGCACCATATTTTCTAAATTCTTGAACTGTTTCTCAACGAGCTTCCGATAGCTAAACTTACTAGGGTATTCGAAATACCACTTTGAAAAAGTACTTTGCCCTAACTTATCGTAAATGTATTCATATTGGGGACGCTTTTTTTCCATCTTATAATTACGTCGCTCTTTAGGAGGGATTTGGCTAAGAGTTTGTCTATAATCATACTCTTCTTTTTCCTTAGCTGGGGCGTGATGGATGTAGTATCCGAAAAACCTAACACAAAACTTGCTGTAAGTTGTCGTGAAAAGTATAAAATTGTGCCACATTTCATCTATCACAACTAAAGGATGATCTATACTAAGACCTGTTTCTAAACCATCAAATCGTCGTTCATTAGCTAGCCACAAGAACTTTTTAACTTGGTTGAATATATCTTCGGATTCAAGCTTAGAAACGCCATAAGTCTTTTGAAAACGATATACAACATCGCTATCATCAAAAGACATCACTTCTTTTAATGTTGGTCTCTTACGAATTTTTATTTTACTTTCCATATGTCCATACATTCCTTTTCGATTAATTCTAGTATTATTTTTATACTTGATACATTAATCATACTCGCACATCAAGCATCATAACAAATGGTAACTCGCTGGAAGTCATTTTTAGGAGAGGTAAATAAAATATACTGACAGCTAACTGCCAGTATTTACTTTTGGATATAACTATACCGGCATTTGTGAACAAGTATCTTCGGAGCAAATATCGATAGAAAAAATTGAGCATCTATCTATTTCACACGTATCTGTAGGCTCAACTCCACCCCCTACGCTCTCTAATAATGCTCTATCAATAATTTCGATTTTATCGTTCTTAACATCCATAACATTCTCCTTAATTTTTAATTTCGTTATCTAAATTCACTTACATAATAATAGTCACGTTAGTTCAACAGATTGCTCCTATTATGGGAGCATTCTATCACGCACCTAAAATAGGTGCAATGAAAAAATTTAAACCCTCAATTTATAGCGAAGAACACCAATCACTTAAATTATGGCTCATAGATAAAAGAAAGGAATCTGGATATACTCAAAGGGAACTTGCAAAAAAATTAAACGTCGTACATTCCCTTGTTGGTAAAATCGAACAAGGAGAAAGAAGGTTAGATATTATAGAATTTATTAACTATTGCGACGGATTAGGAGCGAATCCCATAGAATTTATTAATTTTCATAAATCAAAAAAAGCTTGAGCACGCTCTCTGTGCAAAACTCCTATTTCGCTCAATAGTGTTTTTTCTAAATATTATACTTTTCATCTATTTTCGCAGGTGAGCTAAGAACAAATCTCGCATAAATTTAATTATTACATACAATCAACTGATACTCATCCCGTAAAACATCAATAATTTCCTGCTTAGGATTACTAGAAATTTCAATCTTCTTGCCAATGATCTTCTCAGCAATCCCTACATAAGTACTCGATATTTTCATAAGCACTTCTTCAGGTAATTCATTATCTCTAGCAAGCGCTTGTCTTTCAGGCATTCTCGCTTTGTTTAATAAAATATCTGGTTCAGGAAAATGATTAAGCAATAACTGACGGAAGTCCTCTTTGGAATTTTCTTTAATTTTACCGTCACGATAGGCGGAACCATCCCAAATTCTTGACGAGTCTGGCGTTCCGACTTCATCCATATAAATCAGTTTTGACTTGCCTTGTTTATCATTGACGTAACCAAATTCAAATTTAGTATCAACAAATATTTGATCGATTTCAGACAGACTATGACTGATTAAATCAAAACCTTCTTTTAATAGTTTCTCATAATAGGCAATATCGTCTTTTGATTCAAAATTAAATGCTCTATAGTTATCTTCAATATTTTGACGCGTGATATTAACATCATCGGCCTCAGGAACGCCGGGAATATCTTTTAAAATGCCTTTTGTAGAAGGGGTCATAAGTAATTCAGGTAGTTTTTGATCTTTCTTTAGATCTTCTGCAATCGAAATTCCACAGAATTCTCTTTCGCCTTTTTCATAAGCTCGCCACATTGATCCCGTGATATATTGCCTACAAATTGCTTCAATCATAACCGGTTTGGCTTTTTGTACAATCCAAACAAGCGGATGCGGAATATCTAAAATATGACTATCCGCAAGACCTTGTTCTTTAAATAACCCAAACCAATGATTAGAAATCGCGTTTAATGCGGCTCCTTTACCAGGCACACCATTTAGTCCGCCTTCACCATGCCAAATGCAATCAAAAGCTGAAATTCGATCACTGATCACCATAATGGCTAATGGCGAATCGTCTGCTACGTTATAACCTTTTTCTTTAATCAAGCGTTGACTATCAGCATCTGAAAGCCAATAAACGGAGCGCACTTTTCCGCTATGTACTGGTAAATCCGTTTTAATAGGCAAATCATCATTTACCGCTAAAACTCTACGTGATTGAACTGTGTCTGTTTGACCCATTGATTTATACCTAAATATTTCTTTTTTCTAAAATAATGCTCTAATTTGATTACTAAATTTATATCTCAATCATTTCAAAATCTTCTTTGCCAACACCACAATCTGGACATAACCAGTCATCAGGAACATCATCCCAAGCTGTCCCTGGTGCAATTCCGTCTTCTGGCCAACCTTTTGCTTCTTCGTATATCCAACCACAAACGATACATTCCCACTTTTTCATATTTAAGCTCTCATAACAAATAATTTTTCTATTTAAGCACGCATTTATAGGGGATATAAAACAGAAATACAAGCGCATCCTGAAATTAAATGAAAAAGTTTTCATTAGTTTATGAACCTTATTTGCTATACTGCGCATCATCTTATATCGTCCCTGAAACTTAATTTTAAGAGCTCTCTTTTGAAGCAAAATTTTCAATCCCTATTAACCGAAAAAGGTAGCCTTACTCAACATATTAAGCAATTGATGCAGTGTGAGCCAAAACTAACCTGTTTAATGCAAAAGAAAGCTTTTGTGGATGATCTTGAGAAACAAGAATTATCAATAAAAACAAGAGAGTACGCACACGTTAGAGAAATTTTGATGGGAAACGGTAAAGTTAATTGGATGTTTGCACGAAGTGTCATCCCCGTTTCAACATTAAGAAAAAGCTCTAAAAGACTCGCTCACCTCAATACCACGCCACTTGGCACTCTATTGTTTCAGGGCAATTTTGCAAAACGCGTATCAATGCAGGTGAGTTTGATAAAAGCCGATAGCCCAATATTGCAGAAGTTTAAAATAAATGATAATTTCCCTCTTTGGCAGCGCGTATCAATATTTAAGGTGATCACGGGATCCCTTTTGGTGAGAGAGATATTCTTACCTGAATGTCCAATATACAGTTCGCCCGATATATAATCTAAATCAATAAGAAAAATAGACTTTTAGCCATTAAATGAATGAAAAACTATAACAGTAATAAGAATAATGTTTCCACATTAGACGTCATTCGATTTACGTTAAAACAAACTCGCAAAAAAATCACCACTATTTTTTTATCTAATTGGTTCTCGATTGATCCTTTATGGCGCTATCGTTTTGTACAGTATGGTTTGTTAATGCGCTTAGACAAACCGATTGGAACGCTACTGTTGTTATGGCCAACCCTTTGGGCTCTTTGGCTTGCTTCAGATGGAATGCCCGAAATTGCTCATATCCTTATTTTTTCATGTGGTGTATTTTTAATGCGATCCGCCGGTTGTGTTATTAACGACTATGCAGATCGAGAAATAGATGGCGATGTCGCACGAACAAAAAACAGGCCGCTTGCAAAAAGAACCATAACTGAAAAAGAAGCGCTTATTGTCTTTATTGTATTAGCCCTTTGTGCATTTTTATTAGTTCTACTTTTAAATACATTAGCTATGTATTTATCTTTTGGTGCTATTGTTATTGCAACCATTTACCCGTTTATGAAACGTTATACCTACTTCCCTCAAATTGTTTTAGGAATGGCATTTTCTATGGCTATTCCTATGGCGTTTGCGGCTGTACAAAATGAAATCCCAACCACGGCTTGGTTGCTTTATATTACCAATTTAATGTGGGTGCTCGCCTACGATACTCTGTACGCGATGGTCGATAAGAAAGATGACTTACAAATAGGCGTAAAATCAACAGCTATCTTTTTTGGAGAAGCTGATCTGCAAATTACTGCAATTATTCAAGGTTTATTTGTTTTCGGGATGTTGCTAGTCGGTTCCAAATTTTCACTCTCGTATCATTATTTTTTATCTTTATCTATTGCTAGCGGACTTATTATTTGGCAAATTTATCATGCTCGCAAACATCAGCCCGAAAAATGCTTTGAAGCCTTTATAAATAATAATTGGGTAGGTCTAGTTATATTTTGTGGTATTCTAGTTTCATAGCTTTTATCCTATTAACTAAAAAAACGTTAAATGACTGCCACTATTCTCATAGTAGAAGATGATTTTGCCAACCAACAAGTAGCCTCTCTATTTGTGAAAAAATTTGGCTATCAATTTGAGGTGGCTGAAAATGGTGAAATTGCAATAGAAAAAGCCATGCAAATACCATTTGATTTAATTTTAATGGACTGTCAAATGCCTGTAATTGATGGGTTTGAAGCAACTAGAAACATTCGAAGTGAAACAGGTCCTAATCAAAATACACCCATCATTGCATTGACAGCCAATATTGTCAGTGGCATTATAGAAGAATGTAGCGAAATAGGAATGAATGACTTGCTCAATAAGCCCGTAAGTATGAGTGCTATGAAAGAAATGATAGAAAAGTGGCTTTCTTATTAACTAATCTAGAGTAATCATTGAAAGAATATTTTCAATATCCATATTTTCTTCTAACATATCTGCTAACCGATCTAATTCAAGCTCTCTTATTGTATTCCAATCTTGAGCATTTTCTTTTTTTCCAGTTACCCAACTCAATATTGCTTCAGTAGTTTCTCTCGTTTCAAATAAACCATGTAAATAAGTCCCAATGATCTGGTTATCCGAAGAGATCACACCATCATTATAGAAACCACCATGTTGATCGCTTAACTCACAAAATGGAAAATTTAAATCAATGCCTTCCGTTTTTCCACAATGAATTTCGTAACCATTAATAGCCGTTTCATTCGAACTTGTTATCTTTAACAAACCTTTTACATTTTTAAGCTGTTTACTCTCTTCAAGTTCAGTTTCTATATTCAGCAGTGATAGTCCTGTGGTTTGACCAACATCACCTTCGATGCCAAGAGGATCAGAAATATAATTTCCTAACATTTGGAAACCTCCACAAATTCCCAAAACCTTACCACCATATCGACAATGTTTTTTAATCCACTCCGTCCATTGATTATCATGTAAAAAATTTAGATCACTTCTTACGTTTTTACTGCCGGGAATGATGACTAAATCCACACCGTGCAAGTCATCTGGGAATCGCGTATAACTAAGATCCACATTATCATTTGCCAATAAAGGTTCAAAATCTGTATGATTACTGATTCTCGGTAAAACAATGACAACGATTTTAATAAATGATTTATTGGAGCCGTTTTTTATTTCTTGTGGTATTTTTATTCCATCTTCTGCATCTAATTTTAAATCTATCATATAAGGTAAAACACCTAGAATAGGCTTTTTAGTTTTATCTTCTATCCAATCTAACCCATCTTTCAATAAATCAATGTTGCCTCTAAATTTATTAATCACCATTCCTTTTATTCGCTCATTTTCACTCTTAGATAAAATATCTAAAGTACCTTTTAAATGAGCAAAAACTCCGCCACGATCAATATCACTAATTAAAATAACAGGACAATTAACTTCTTCTGCAAATCCCATATTAGCAATATCATTCTTTCGTAAATTAACCTCAGCAGGGCTACCCGCGCCCTCAATTAACACAACGTCATACTTTTTTTGCAATCGTTTATAACTTTCTAATACCGAGTCAAAAGCTAGTTCTTTAATACTCCCAAAACGACTTGCATCTAATTGAGAAACCACTTTACCGTTAATAATCACTTGTGACTGATTGTTGCTTGTCGGTTTTAACAATACTGGATTAAAATCAGTCTCTAACTCTAATCCACACGCAATAGCTTGCAAGGCTTGCGCTCTACCAATTTCACCACCACAAAGCGTTACTGCACTGTTAAGAGACATATTTTGGGGTTTAAAAGGTGCTACTGAAATTCCCTTTCTTTTTAAAACTCTACAAAGACCTGCAACTAAAAGACTTTTACCCGCATCAGAGGTTGTCCCTTGTACCATTAAACTGCCTTCTATTTTATTCTTTTCAATTGGCAATTTATGAAAATCCTCTTGGTACAATATTAAGATTCTTTAACTGTGAAAAAACATTCTCTCCTGAAGACTGCTTATCTCCTAAAAACTGTGTATCTCCTAAAAATAAGTCGAGGTGTGTTTGGCTAGCATAATCAATCGAAAATGATCGAAATGGAATGTTAGATAAACGATCTAACTTTAAACACCATGCAACTAAACTTCTAATCACTCCAGCGTGACTAACTAACAGGATTTTTTTTCCTTTGTATTCTTCAAACGCTAATTTTAGTGCCATATCAATTCGACAATTAAAGTCAAATAAACTCTCACCATTAGGCGGATGGTATTTACTCGGTGAATCTAGAAAAAACTCAAACTCTTTAGAGTGTTTTTTATTCAATTGCTGGTAAGAAAGCCCATCCCAATCACCAAAATTACATTCTTGAAATTCCGCGACACATTCAAACGATATTCCATTTTTTATCGCGTAATCAATTGCAAATTGCTTACAACGCAATAATGGACTAGTAATAACTTGATCGACATCTCTAAGCGCCATACAACTTTCCTGCATTTGCTGCCAACCCAAATCAGTTAGCTTTGAATCTGTTTGCCCTAGCAAACAATTCTGTAATTCTGGTTGCCCATGGCGTAATAATATTAATTGAGTCTTCACCTGTTTTTCAACTCTAATGGCAGTCCGGCAACCACTAATGTGACCATGTCTGCGACCATCGCAACTGATTGATTGAGCCAACCTGCTTTATCAGAGAACTCCCTACTCAACTCTCCCATAGGTACAATTCCACTGCCTACCTCATTGCTAACGATAAAAATAGTGTTGGTTGTTTCTTTTAATGAGCCTATAAAGTTATCACATTCTTCATCCCAATTAGATTTTTGAGAATCAATATTTTTACAAAGCCAATTACTTAGCCACAAAGTTAAACAGTCTATTAGAATAGCCTTATCTTTACTAAAAAATTCATTAACGACTGAAGATAATAAGAAAGGTTCCTCTATTAAGCTCCATTCGTTGGAACGACCATTTTTATGATTTAAGATTCTATCCTTCATTTCTTTATCATCGGCAGTTGCGGTTGCAACGTAAACAACCTCTTTACCACAAAGCTTCGCTAGGTTCTCTGCATAAGAGCTCTTGCCAGAACGAGCACCGCCTAAAATCAAATGAATCATACAACTCGAATTCCTATAAAAACATGATCAAAAGTAAATAGATGACTAATTCAGAGATCTGCTGTGTAGCCCCTAAAGTATCACCGGTAAATCCACCAATTTGCTTTATATAAAGTCTTTTTAAAACAAAGAATAATCCAGTAAGAACAAGCAATACTTTTACAGATTCAATAAGAGTCAGGTTACTAAATAACAACAGCGGGATTATTCCAGTCACTATGTTAATTAACAGATCCGATAGCCTTAACTTTTCTGCCAATGGTTTGACTTTCGATTGCTCTTTATTAGCGACATAGAGTAAAAAATAAATCATACAGGTTGAAACAGTACGGCTAAGAGGATGGGCTATAACTAAAGCTAAAATAATGGATGGCATCTCTAATAACAAATAAAATTTCAAAGTTAAAACAAACCATAAAGATACAGCGCCATAGGTTCCTAACCTAGAATCTTTCATTATTTTTAATTTTTGTTCCGCCTTCCAACCTCCCCCAAAACCATCACAAGTATCAGCCAAACCATCCTCATGGAAACTGCCTGTTAGTAATATTCCAAATAACATTGATAATAAAAGAGCGATCGGTTCTGATAATAAATAACTAAAGATAAAATAGACTAGCGCACATAAACCACCAATAAGATAACCGATTAAAGAGAAATATCGACCCGCCTGATTTAATTTTTCAGAACTGTAATCAACCTTACTAGATACTGGTATACGAGTAAAAAAGGTTAGTGCGATTAGCATTAAATTTAACTCATATTTAAGCGCGATCCTATTCATTGTTCAAACAGCAGTGACGCCAGCACTTTCAAAACTTGCCATATTATTATAAAAAGCAGCTGTAGATCTTATAAGTGTCATTGCTAATGCTGCGCCAGTACCTTCACCTAAACGTAAGTCTAAGCTTAGTAAAGGTTTTGCACCCAGATAAGCTAACATTTTTTGATGCCCTCTCTCATTTGATTGATGGCAAAAAACCATGTAATCACGAGTCTCTGGATACAGGTCAATCGCTAGCATAGCAGCAGCAGTTGCAATATAGCCATCAACAAGAATAATTTTATTTCGTTCTGCAACCCCAAGCATTGCGCCGACCATTTGTACAATCTCAAATCCTCCAACGGCTTCTAAAATATTAAGAGCATCTAGCTCTAAACCCAACGAATTTATTCTATCTTTATGAAATTCAACCGCTTTTTTTACTAGTTCAGTTTTTTTAGAAAACGTCTTATCATCAATACCTGTGCCTCGACCAATACATTGTTCAACACGTAGATCCATTAATAGACATTGTATTGCAGTTGCGGATGAGGTGTTGGCGATCCCCATTTCACCAAACCCAACAATATTGCAACCACGCTCTAATGTTTCAGTGATCGCTTTTTTACCAAAGTTTAATCCTTCGTTAACTTGTTCAGAAGACATCGCCGATTGACCGACAAAATTACTTGTGCCTCTTCCTAAAGATTGTTGAATAAGCCTATCATCATTAATGGGAAGTAAAATACCAGCATCCACTATATTAAGCGTAATATCATTAGTTTTGCAAAAACAATTAATCGCGGCTCCACCACTTAAAAAATTTAAAACCATTTGTTGAGTCACTTCCGACGGTGCAATGCTTACTCCCTCTTTTGCAATTCCGTGATCGCCAGCAAAGACAAACAAGTTCGGTTGGATAATTTGGATTTTGTCGCTAATATTTTTTGTTAATATTGTTGCTAGTTGAATCGCTAAAGACTCTAACGCACCAAGCGCACCTTGAGGCTTTATTTTTTGATCAATTTTATGTTTTATTTCTTCGATCCTAGATTGATTCAATTGATTAATATTAAATGTTACTGAGTTCATACTGCTTCCCTTTTCGAACACATAATCTCTTATATATTACTGTTGATTCGATTTCGTTTTTAAAATAATAAAGAAAAACAAGCTACCAATGGCCGAAGTCACAATACCGATGGGTAATACCTGTTCATCCAAAATAGCACGGGCAAAAACATCGACCCATACCATAAAACTTCCACCAATAAATACGCACATCAGTAAAACTTTATAAAGTTGGTTACCTACAATAAAGCGACAAATATGTGGAATCATTAACCCAACAAACCCAATTCCACCCACTTGAGAAACTAAAACGGCGGTTAATATTGAACTTAAGACTAACATCATCAATCGCAACCGACTCACAGGAACGCCTAAAGTCAAAGCACCTTCATCGCCAGCTTGTATAGCGCTGATCCATCTTTGATAGATGAGAAAAATCACCAAGCAAAATAACAAAGTAAAAGCGGGTAATGGAAGTTGAGACCAAGATGAGTTACTAAAACTTCCCATGATCCAAAATAATAAGCTACTCGCAGTATCAGGATCAGAATAATAGACGACTAAACTAGTAAATGCTCCAAGCATAAATGAAACCGCCACACCTGAAAGTAAGAGCTTATCAACTTGTAATGACGCATTACCCGCCAAAAATAGCATTAAAATAACCGAGAATATTCCGCCGGCTAACGCACCAAATGTAATTGATAGAGCAGTACCGGCAATAACCGCCCCAGAAAATGATGAAATCACTAAAACAGCTCCTAATGCGGATCCTGACGAAATACCAAAAAGATAGGGATCCGCCAATGGGTTTCTAGTGACCGACTGTAAAATCGCACCAACAATGGACAAACCTGCTCCTGTTAAAAACGCCATTAAAATTCTAGGGATACGAATTTCCCAAACTATTTTTTGATAAACTAATTTAACCTCGCAATCAGAAATAGCATCAGAGACAAGAACAGAATCAAGCCCTCCACAAATAAAAATTGAATCAAAAACCTCTTCAAATGAGATAACAACATTACCTCGCCCCGTCGCAAAAATAAAACTAAACAAAAGAAAAACAATACTGCTTATAAGAATAAGAGAAAAGCGATTAGACAGAGAGAAAATACTACTCATATTTAATAACCGTCACTAACATGATTATTTGAGTCATGTTTTGATGCTATTTTCGACTCAATTTTAGACAAATCAAATACTATTTTTTGTTTCTCTCCAAAAGAGTCTGTTTCAACTTCAGCATTGACCTTAAAGACATTTTTAAGGTTTAATTCAGTTAATACATCTCTACTATTACCTTTCGAAACAATTTTTCCATCATCCATTAAAATCAGCTCATCACAAAATAGCGAAGCTATATTTAAATCATGGATACTTAAAATAATCGTAATGTTGAGTTTTTTTATCAGATACAAAATATCAATTTGATGTTGGATATCCAAATGATTAGTCGGTTCATCTAAAATCAATATTTTTGTTTCCTGAACAATTGCTCTGGCTAACATCACTCTTTGTTTTTCTCCACCAGACAAAGTATTAAATGAACAATGTTGTTTTTCAGTCAGTTCCACATCAGCAAGTGCTGAAGTGACTCGTTGCTTGTCTTTGGCCGTTGGAAAAGATAAAAGTTTTAGGTTAGGAATTAAACCCAAACTAACCAATTCAAAGACATCCATATCAAACTGAGTGGGTGGCTCCTGCAAAACAACCGCAATATTCTGAGCTAACTCTTTTCTAGAATAATCATTAACATTTTTATTGTTAAAAATAAGCGAACCTGAACTGATTTTATTTTTTCCGAATAAACATCGTAATAAAGAGGATTTTCCTGCTCCGTTAGGACCTATTACCCCAGTAATTTTGTTTCGTTTAATTTTAAAATTAAGACTGCTAAGAACTGAAGTCTTAGCAACGTTCCAGCAAAGATCAGACGCAATAAATACATCCTGCTCCTTAATTGAAGAAAACTCTGGTGTCAAAATCTCTGCTGATACAAATTCTGGTGATTGAATTGACAAAATTGATCCTAGATTAATATCAATATGGGATCATAAAAGGAAGGCAGAATAAAAACCAAAGATACAGTCTTTACACTTTGCTTCCGAGTCATCCCGCTCGTTACAAAATAAATTACTTAGTTGGTAAATAAACCGGTTTTCTGACTTTACAGTTGCGGGTACAGTTGTGAAAAGAGTTCAAAAGAACACTCACATTGCCCTGTTTATTTAAACCTATAATAACATAACGATTTAAATAGATGATGTTTTACTTTTAGGATCTTTAAGACTATTTTACTCTGCACATAAGCTTAATTAACCACTCAAATTGAAAAACCTACTAAATAACTCAAGTTTTGTGTGAATTTTAACCAAATACAGTGAAGTTTGTATCAATTCCTGAGAGAATACGCGCCCTCAAGCACTCCAGCCCGTTAATTGTTGATTTAATAATGTCCAAAGCCAAAACAAACCTCTTTGCCTACCAAAAATATTGGGCGGAATGCTATGGACGAGCAAAATTTTTACCGATGAATAGAGTTGAAATGGACGCGCTGGGTTGGGATAGTTGCGATATTATTATTATTTCTGGCGATGCCTATGTTGATCACCCCAGTTTCGGTATGGCAGTTATCGGTCGATTTTTAGAATCACAGGGTTTTAGAGTGGGGATTATTTCTCAACCTGACTGGAATGATCCAGACGCATTTAAAGCTTTAGGTGAGCCAAACCTCTTTTTTGGGATCACCGCTGGCAATATGGATTCTTTAATCAACCGTTATACGGCTGATCGAAAAATCCGCAATGATGATGCATACACGCCTCATGGTGTTGCAGGTAAAAGACCTGAACGCGCAGTGATTGTTTACACCCAAAAATGCAAAGAAGTTTATCCAGATACGCCTATGTTAATAGGAGGCATAGAAGCCAGCCTGCGCCGAATTGCGCAATATGATTATTGGAGCGATGAAGTTAGACGATCGGTATTAATTGACTCTGCAGCTGATTTACTGTTTTACGGTAACGCAGAAAGAGCCATGGCAGAAGTCGCCCATCAATTATCCATGGGGCGAAAGATCAACGAAATCACTGACATTGCCGGAACCGCTTTAGTAAGAGATTCAATTCCTTCAGGTTGGACAGAAGTAGATTCAACTCGTATTGATTGGCCAAACGATAAAAGCTTGATGAAAGACTTCCAAAAAAATCCTTACGAATTCAAGAAAGCCAGTTCAGAATCTTGTAAAAGTAAGCAAAAACCAGAAGCAAGCCAAATACCAATAAAAATCATACCAATGCCTCTAATGGGTAAAGCAGGATTAGATAATAAAACAACCGTTATTCGCTTACCATCCTATGAAAAAATTAAAGGTGACTCTGCATTATACGCGCATGCTTCTCGAATTTTGCATATGGAATCTAATCCACATAATGCTCGGGTTTTAGTACAAAAACACGGCACCAAAGAAGTTTGGGTGAATACGCCACCTATTCCTTTAGAAACTGAGGAGATCGATGGTGTTTTTGATCTTGAATATGAGCGTGTGCCTCATCCCAGTTACGGTGATGCAAGAATTCCCGCTTACGAGATGATTCGTTTTTCTGTCAATATTATGAGGGGATGCTTTGGCGGTTGTACTTTTTGCTCCATTACTGAACATGAAGGGCGTGTGATTCAAAGTCGCTCTCAAGAGTCGGTGATCAAAGAAATTGAAGATATGCGGGATAAAGTTCCCGGTTTTACTGGTACTGTATCTGATTTAGGTGGCCCAACATCCAATATGTACCACCTCAATTGTAAAGATGATGAAATCCAAAAAAATTGCCGTAAGTTATCCTGCGTCTATCCTGTCATTTGCAACAACCTCATTACAGATCATAGCCAAACCACTCAACTTTACCGAAAAGCTAGAGCAGTAAAAGGCGTTAAAAGAGTGGCAATAGCATCCGGTCTTCGTTATGACTTAGCGGTAGTTGATCCAGAATATGTTAAAGAACTCGTCACTCATCACGTTGGCGGATATTTAAAAATTGCGCCAGAAC
>CAZRPK010000071.1:0-15657 GCA_964601915.1 uncultured Kangiella sp.
GTTTGGGTTTGGGCTTGCTCTAACGTTTCTACCGATAGGCTGGTGAGTAACATCCAAGTGATCGGTTTCTCACCTTTGGGTGGATGAATTTCTTTAGCTAAGACGGCATAAACTGAAACAGGTGGTAAATTACCGCATTTTCTTCGATGGGCTTGCTGTGAATTAGGGGTCGTGTAAAATTAGGGGTCGTGTATATTTCACTATATTAAAGTATGTTCCGCAAAGAAAACTCCAAGGAATCAGATACTTGCAACGCGCTAAGAGAGATTCAGGGGATTGATTGACTTTACTAATACACTTGCCAATGAACTTGTCGTATTTGCTTTTTCTTTTTTATGAACAACAAACTCCAACCCCTGCTTAAAACATTCCTCAGCTAACTCATGATCATTAAGTTTTTTTAGTGTATTGGCCATCATTAAATAGCCTTCAGCTGATGGATTAGATTGTAAACTTCGCTCTAAATAGAATCGAGCTTTTCCCCATAGCTCTGCATTAAATGCAACTTTTCCTAAAGACAAATAAATTTCATTAGGCGCTTGATTTGATTGTGTGTACCAATTTTCTAGAAAATTAAACTGCTGATTAGTATTACTCGATTTTATTTCGCCGAATTGTTCTATAGCTTTGATTAATGTACTACTTTCTGAACCTTTCTTTTTGAAGTAAGTTCTAATTAACTGATCTGCTTCGTCCATTTGATCAAATTTAGTTAACATCTTTATATAGAATAACTGATTAGATTCTTTTTTCCTTAACTGCGAAGGCAGGGTTTGCCAAGTGTCTTTTAATTTTTCTAATTCACTATTTTTTGCAATGCTACTTAATAAATTTCGTACGCTTTGATCTTCGATTTCATTTAGTTTTTCTTCATTGTAAACTTTAAATTTCTTTATAAAAGGTAATAGCTCAATGATAGAATTCCAATCATTTAAACGCTGATGTGCAATACATAATAGTTTTATTATAAAAGGATGATTTGGGCTTTTAGTTTTCAACTCGGTTAGTGTTGCCAAGGCTTGTTCATTTTGGCAATTATCAAGTTGTAACTGCGCCTGTGTAATGCCAATAGCAACTCCTGCGCTAGGTTCCAATTTATGTGCCGCTCTTAAATAAGTATCTCGCCTTTCCAAAGAATCTTGTCCTTCTTGATTTTGATATTGCGCCGCTTGTGCTGCAATCAAGTAATTGACTAACTTAGTATCAGACTGTTTTGCAGCTGCAATCATGGCTTTCTCAGACTGTTGCCAACGACCTTCTGAAAAAGCTAACATGCCTTGAATAGTTTGTTTTCTTGCCTTTTTCCATTGTCGTCCGTCTGTCCAACCCTTCATCTTTTTAGTGTTATTAAGTAGGCTGCGTATAAATATTCCAAACAATAAAAACAAACTCCAAACAAATAGAATAATTACAACTGCTACCCACAAACGCATTTCATAACTAGTTTTTTCATAGGCAATAATTACAAAGCCGGGCAGGTTTTTTAGCCATGAACCACCCAGAGCACCGATAATAAGAGCAACCAGAAAAATAATTTTCCATTTCATTGTTTGGTTACCTCTATCGTTTCATTTTTGGAATCATCCAGAGGTTCGAACTTAGGCACATTTATATTGGAAGGTTTCAAACTGTTATCTAACCAATCGTATAACTGATTTTTATTAACTATTTCAATTGCGCCTGTACTTTCAAGTTGAGTTGGATATCGTACATCAACTTTTTCATTTTTTAATTCTTCAATTTGCTTAATAATTAAACTAGGCTCTTCATTTTTACCAAAATACTGATCGATCCATTTAATCACTTTATCTAGATTCAATAAATAAAGTCTTTCATTACCTTGTAAAGCGGCTATTTGCGCTTGTTGTAATGCAAGTTGAATATTTTGATTTAAGTTTCCTCTCTGTTTAGGAGTCATTAAAGGTTGAGGTGTTTCTGAATGGTCTTTTATTACGATAAATTCACTAACAAAACGCTTATAAATTTTACTCAAATTCGTCAATGAATTTTCACCTTCATCTTGCTTTGGTTTATTTTGTTCTTCAGAATTTTTATCAATTAATGTATTTCTATCTAATTTTTTATCCAATTTAAAGGCTAGCAGTTCTAATTGATTGATCTGTTTTTCCATCGCATTCAATTTTATTACAATACCTGTAATATCAGATTCTTGTATAAGACTTAAATTAGAAATATCATTAACAATTGCTTCACGAATAGGCGTCAATGACTGATCGGATAATTCTATTAATCTATCATCGGCAGTTTTAAGTAACTGAATAGCAGTGTTTCTATCTTTCTGTAATGAGAGTTTTAATTTTGCAATATTAATTAAATATTCAACCTCAGCTAACATCCAATCTTGTTTTCTTCTTCCAGATAATGATTTTATTTTTTCCTGAGCGGAAAGTAGTTGTAATTTTAAATCATTATTATGATTGGCTAAAGATTGTAACCCCTGTTTCAGTAGATTAATTTCATTAATGCTAGCAGTGTTAGTTTCAACAACTCGACTAACCTTGGCATTTTGTTCTTGCAAATCTTTTTTTGTTTTGGTTTTAATTGTTTGTAATGATTGGTTGATTAATTGTTGCTGGTAGAATATCCATCCTAATACTGAAAACAGTAATACGATTAAAATAAAACTAATAATGGGCAACCAACTGCTTTTTTCATTCTTGCTTGCTTCCATTTTTGGTACAGGTTTGGCATTAAATAGGATTTTCTTTTTAGTCGCTGTTTTTGATTTGTCTTTTACTGGTTTTTCTATTTTTACATCGCTTTTGGAGAGCGGGGTTTTCTTAGTTGATTCTTTCTTGGCAGGCTCATTCTTAACATGCTCTGCTTTATCTGTTTTATTACTGGGATCAGTTTTTTTAGAACCTTTATTATTTTCACTATTATTATCTGTCATAATTTTAACTCTTTTATACAATCAATCAATTGCTTATCCGTTGCATTATTTGCAACCGCAATTACATTTAAGCCAAGTTTTATTGCTGATTTTTTTATTCTATCACTGCTAACAATTATTCGACAATTTTCATTAATCTCAAACCGTTTTAAACTAGCTGATTCCTCTTGTTTCATCATTTTATCAAGATTATTAATTGCTTGGACACTTGTTATAACCCACACCGATCTTTTCTGCAGAGCTAAGCTAATTTTTTTTGATATCTCTGTATTAGGCATATTTCGTTCATAAGTGCATAGCTCTAAAACCTTGGCACCTCTTTGAATTAAAGTGTCTTTTAGTTTCTCTCGACCCCCTATACCTTTCACGATCAGCCAGATCGTCTGGTCAATATTACTAAGTGCTGGCATAGCTAACAATCCTTCACTATTCATTTTCTGTGGTATTTGTATAACAACGTCATTACAAACACTTTTCAGAACTTCAGAAGTTCGAGTACCAATAGCATAAAGGGGTGACTTTATAAGTTGTTTCCATTCACTTTTAGAAAGTTGGTTTACAGTATGTGTGACCGCGTTGGGACTAATAAATATAATGCCACTAAATAAAGAAGTAGTTGATAGCATTTGAGGTTTAACGCTTGTGATTTCTATTAAAGGAAGATGAGAGACTAAAGTAAACTTTGAAGAAGCAAAATACTGCTTTAAGCTTGCAACAATTGGATCTGCTTGATTCAAAGGGCGCGTTATCACAAAACTTTGAGCTTGGTCATTCATAAATATAGAGTCGATCTATTAATCATATAGAGCTGATAGAATTTCTATTGCTCCAGCATCTAACAAACGAGTAGCAAGTTCGATACCGAGTTTCTCACCATCAGAAGCATGACCCTCAATAGAATCGCGTAAAATTAAACTACCATCGATTCGTCCTACTAAAGCTTCAATTTTTATTTGTTGCTCTCCATTTTTCCGTTCTTTATTTTGGAAACTATTAAGTGTTGCATAAACACCAATAGGTACCTGACAACCACCTTGTAAATGATTATTAACTGCACGCTCTGCTAAAACCCGTAATGATGTTTCTTTATGATTTAAAGGAGCCAAAAGTAATTTTATTTCTTCGTCATCGCTTCGTGTTTCTATACCAACAGCACCTTGACCGCCAGCAGGAAGCATCCAATCTGGGTTTATTTTTTGGCTGATCCTTTCTTTCATTTTGAGTCTTTCAAGACCTGCAGTGGCAAGAATTATCCCATCATAATTACCCGCATCCAATTTACTTAATCGGGTTTGGACATTACCCCTTAATTCTAAAATTTTTATATCGGGTCTTTTTGCTTGTAATTGACATTGTCTTCGTAAACTACACGTACCAACGCTTGCTCCTTGGGGTAATTCATCAATTGATTGGTAAGTATTTGAAACAAATGCATCGCGCGGATCTTCTCTTTCACATATGATACTAAGACCCAGACCTTCAGGAAATTCCATAGGTACGTCCTTCATCGAGTGTACCGCAATATCCGCTCGCCCTTCCAACATTGCCATTTCCAACTCTTTAACAAAAAGCCCTTTACCGCCTATTTTTGCAAGCGGCGTATCAAGAATTTTGTCGCCTTGAGTGCTCATTGGAACTAACTCGACAGCAATATCTGAATGATATTTTTCCAGTTCTGTTTTGACGAATTCAGCTTGCCATAATGCTAGCGGACTTTTACGAGTTGCTATTCGGACTATTTGAGACATTTATAAGAAACTCTTACTTTTTATAGAATTACATTGAGAAAGATTTTAGCATAGGCGTGAGATAACACAGCCTATAAATTAATAAGTTGCTAAAGACTTTTAATTAGCTTTTTAACTTTTGAAAGATGACGACGACTGATTTCGAGTTTAATTCCTATATCTTTCAAAGTAACATACGAGTGACCTTCACCATCTCGATAAAGACCGCTTATATAATCCTTTGCAATTAACGCGTTTCGATGAACTCGGATAAAAGATTCTACAAATTCGACTTGAAGCTCTTTTAAAGTATCTTCAATAATTGTTTCACCATTAATATGTTTAACCGTCACATATTTATGATCCGCTTGAAAGTAGATAATGTCATTGATTGGGATCAGATTAATGTTTCCGCTGATTTTAGTACTAATATGAGATCGCCCAGGCTCTTTTTGTAATTTAATCGCATTGAGCTGTGCTTGATTAAGGCTAGAGGCTTTCAAGATAGCCTCTTCTAATTTTTGTCGTCTGACTGGTTTCAATAAATAGTCAATTGCATTGACGTTAAAAGCTTCTAACGCATATTCATCATAAGCGGTTGTGAATATGATCGCTGGGGCGTCATCCATTTGAGAGATATGACTAGATGCCTCCAATCCATCCATAGCCGGCATTCTGATATCCATTAATACAACGTCTGGCTTAGATGTTTGACATACTTCAATAGCTTGAAGCCCATTATTGGCTGTTTGAACTTGCGATACAACGTCAAGATCAGTTAACAACAATTTTAGCCTTTGCTGAGCAAGGGGTTCATCGTCAACGACTAGAATTTTCATAAATTTAACCGTTTAAAATCAGACTGTTATAATCAGTAACTTAGATTAATCTAATCAAGTATAATTTAAATTCCAAACAATTGTTTACATTCTATCCTTAAAAATCACCCTCAGGTCGAGTTTTTACTATTTTAAACAACCTGCCTCCCCTTTGCGAAGGAGAGAATGTTTCTTCAAAAATTAATTAATTTCTGCATCTAACTCACCCGACTCATATCGACCAAACATTGTTTCTAATGAAATGACTTTGATTTTATCCGCCTGTCCCGCAGTACCAAAGGCTTCATAACGAGCGATACATAATTCAGTCATCGCTTCAGTTGATGCCTGCAAAAATTTACGCGGATCAAAATTTGAACGATTAGCATCTAGGTGTCTTCTAATAGCGCCTGTAGAAGCCAAACGTAAATCTGTATCAATATTGATCTTACGAACACCATGCTTAATACCTTCACAAATTTCCTCAACTGGCACACCATATGTTTCTGGCATTTCGCCACCAAACTCGTTGATTACTTTTAACCATTCTTGAGGTACTGATGAAGAACCATGCATCACTAAGTGAGTGTTAGGAATTCTTTTATTGATCGCTTTAACCTGACTAATCGCTAAAACATCGCCGGTAGGCGGTCTTGTGAATTTGTACGCACCATGAGACGTGCCAATCGCAATGGCTAACGCATCAACTTGGGTTTTAGCAACAAAGTCTGCGGCTTCTTCTGGATCAGTTAGCATTTGATCCATAGTTAAAACGCCTTCTGCACCAATACCATCTTCTTCGCCAGCCTCACCGGTCTCTAACGAACCTAAACAACCGAGCTCGCCTTCAACAGAAACACCACAAGCATGTGCCATATCGACTGTTCGTTTTGTAACATCAACATTATATTCATAACTAGCAGGGGTTTTACCATCAGACATTAACGAACCATCCATCATTACCGATGAAAATCCTAACTGTATTGAACGCTGACAGACCGAAGGACTAGTTCCGTGATCTTGATGCATAACTACAGGGAGATGTGGAAATTCTTCTATAGCAGCAAGAATTAAATGACGAAGAAAAGGTGCTCCTGCGTATGCTCTCGCGCCAGCAGATCCTTGTACTATCACTGGACTGTTAGTTTTATCCGCAGCAATCATTATTGCTCTCATTTGCTCTAAATTATTAACGTTAAAAGCTGGGACGCCATACTGATATTCTGCTGCGTGATCGAGCAGTTGTCGCATTGAAATTAATGCCATTTTGATTTCTCCATAAAATTTGAATAACTAAAGTAATTTTTATAAAGTCTAAACTTGTATTTTTATTTAGCTCGTTGCTCTAATATTTCTACAGCAGGTAATTTTTTGCCTTCTAAAAACTCCAAGAACGCGCCGCCACCAGTTGAGATGTAGGATATTTGATCAGTAATTCCAAACTTATCAACAGCCGCCAAAGTATCTCCACCACCAGCAATTGAGAAAGCATTGCTATCGGCTATTGCTCTTGCAATTTTTTCTGTACCTTTTGAAAACTGTTCAAATTCAAAAACACCGACAGGGCCATTCCAAACAATAGTTCCGGCCTTTGCTAAAATTTCGCATAAATAATCGGCCGTTTTGGGGCCAATATCAAAAATCATATCGTCTTCGCTAACCGATTCTACATTTTTAGTTTCCGCAGGAGTTGACTCCGAAAATTCTTTACCAACCACCACATCAACTGTTTTTGGAATTTCACCATTTCTATTAATTGCTGCTTTTGATAATTCTTTTGCATCTTCAACTAAATTCATTTCAACGAGTGATTTACCTACCTGATGACCTTCTGATGCGATAAAAGTATTCGCAATTCCACCACCAACAATTAATTGATCAACAATACCTGACAAAGATTCGAGCACGGTGAGCTTAGTTGAAACCTTAGAACCTCCAACAATTGCAACCATCGGTCTAGCTGGATTATCAAGCGCTTTACTAAGTGCCTCTAATTCCCCCGAAAGCAAAGGACCAGCACAAACAGTTGGGGCATATTTTGCAACGCCATGGGTCGATGCTTGTGCTCTATGCGCAGTGCCGAACGCATCCATAACAAACACATCACAAAGATTCGCATAAGCTTTTGATAACGAATCATCATTCGCTTTTTCACCCTTGTTGCATCTGATATTTTCAAATACAACCACCGCATTTTCTTTTGCATTTACACCATTCAGATAATCAGATGCAAGCGTAACAGGAACGTCTAACACGTTATCAAGATATTCAACTATAGCTATTAATGAATCATCTTGAGAAAACTCGCCTTCAGTAGGTCGACCACGATGCGACATGATCATCACCTTCGCACCTTTTTCTAACGCTAGTTTTATGGTTGGTATAGCCGCCTTAATTCTAACATCAGAAGTGATCTTTCCATCTTTAAAAGGAACGTTAAGATCTTCTCGGATCAAAACTCTTTTTCCTTTCAAATCTAAATCTGACATTTTCAAAACCGACATTTATTTTCCTTTGTTTAACAAGTTAGACAAACAATATTTATCACGATACAACAAATATTACTTTGCGTTCATCATTGCTAGCGCTACATCAATCATTCTACAACTAAATCCCCATTCATTATCATACCAAACAATCACTTTCACTAAATCATCATGTACTCTAGTCTGTGTAGAGTCAAATGATGATGATGCTGACGTATGATTAAAATCAATTGATACAAGCGGCTCATCATTGTAAACAACAACTGTACCGTCCGCGGCTTCTTTAACAATCGCATTCACTTCTTCAACGGTTGTGTGTCTTACTGCATCAAAAGTTAAATCAACAACGGATACATTAGCCGTTGGAACACGTAATGCAAAACCATGCATTTTGCCTAACAAATCTGGAATTACAAGACCAACTGCTTTTGCTGCGCCAGTTTTTGTTGGAATAATTGAAGTTGCCGCACCACGTGAACGATGTAAATCTTTATGCTGATTATCAATCAACATTTGGTCATTGGTATATGCATGGATCGTGTTGATTAGACCTTTTCGAATACCGATTTTTTCATGTAAAATTTTAGCTATTGGAGCTAAACAGTTAGTTGTACATGAAGCATTTGAAATAATCGTATGTTCCGGTTTAATAATATCGTCATTTACACCAAAGACTATCGTGGCATCAATATCTGGATCACCTGGTGCTGAAATTAAAACTTTTTTAGCGCCACCAATAAAATGTTTTGAACAACTTTCTCGATCCTTAAATTGGCCGGTACATTCCAGAACGATATCAACACCATGATCGCTCCATTTTAATTTAGCAGGATCACGATCGGAAAGCATCGCAATTTTGTCATCATTAACATACATGTTTTCATCATCACCAGAGACATTCGCTTCGAAACGCCCGTGAGTTGAATCGTACTTTGTTAAATGTACATTTGTTGGAATAGGATGAGAGGAATTAATTGCAACAACTCTAATTTCATCTTCTCGATTATATTCATAGATTGCTCTAAGAACCATACGACCAATCCGACCATATCCGTTAATTGCTACTTTGACTGTCATAATTTAAACCCCAAATTGATTTTTAAATAATTAACTTAAAAGAGTTTTTGCTTTTTCAATAATATTTTCTACAGTAAAACCAAACTCTTTAAATAATAAATTAGCAGGCGCTGACTCTCCAAATCGATCCATTGAAATAACGATACCATCAAGTCCTACATATTTATACCAAAGGTCACCAGTCGCAGCTTCAATTGCGATACGTTTTCCAGTTGAAGGTAAAACACTCGCTTTATATTCATCCGATTGTTGATCAAACACATCACAACAAGGCATAGAAACCACTCTAATATTTTTACCCGTTAACTCTTTAGCTGCATTAACCGCTAAATCAACTTCTGATCCCGTTGCAATAATCGTTAAGTCTACCTCACCATTACATTCCACTAAAACATAACCGCCTTTTTCAATATTGGCAATTTGTTGATCGTCTTTCACTTGAGTTGGTAATCCTTGTCTTGTAAGAATTAACGCTGTGGGACCCGTTGTATTTTCAATTGCCATTTTCCATGCAACAGCTGTTTCTGTTGCATCACATGGACGCCAGTTGTTTAAATTTGGTGTTGAACGCATAGAAGCTAATTGCTCTACTGGCTGATGAGTTGGTCCATCTTCACCTAAACCGATTGAGTCATGGGTGAAAACATAGATGACTTGTTTTTTCATCAAAGCAGCCATACGAATTGCGTTTCTGGCATATTCCATAAACATTAAAAATGTTCCGCCAAAGGGCTTAAATCCGCCGTGCAATTGAATACCATTCATAATAGCGCACATTCCAAACTCTCTAACACCA
This sequence comes from uncultured Kangiella sp., assembly GCA_964601915.1. Lineage (GTDB taxonomy): Bacteria > Pseudomonadota > Gammaproteobacteria > Enterobacterales > Kangiellaceae. The sequence goes on from CAZRPK010000071.1 coordinate 9,819, forward strand.
TAATTAATATAGTTACCACTGGCATCATCGGCAGTAATAGTTCGAGATTCATTCCAACGGGTCAAGTTAGAGCCTGCCAAGTCAGCAGAGCCACCAATAAACTCTGGTAGAACACTTGAGTAAGCTTGAATAGCATTTTGTGAGGCTTTTCGTGTTGCAATGCCTGATGCTTCTTTTTGGGTTTCAGCGATGTAGGCTTTTGCAGTCGCCGCAAACTCATTATGTAAACGGTTATTATTACGACGATTAAATTCAGTGGCAAGTTCTGGATATTTATCCGTATAAGCAACAAATTGATCATTCCAATCACTTTCTAATTGCAGTCCTTTTTCACGTGCATCCCAAGCCGACTTTATATCTTCTGGAATTTCAAAAGGGGCATGTGGCCAATTAAGTTTTTCTCTCACCAATGCGATTTCTTCATCACCTAATGGTGCGCCATGACAATCTTCTTTACCGCCCTTGTTAGGCGAGCCGAAACCAATGGTTGTTTTACAACAGACCAATGTTGGCTTTTTGGTTTCTGCTTGCGCTTCTTTGACTGCTTTATCTAATGCATCTGAATCATGTCCATCAACATCAGCTATAACATGCCAACCATAAGCTCTAAAACGAGCTACGGTGTCATCTGTAAACCAACCTTCAACTTCACCATCAATAGAAATACCATTATCATCATAAAATACGTTTAACTTTCCTAAACCTAATGTACCCGCTAGTGAGCAAACTTCATGTGAAATTCCTTCCATTAAACAACCGTCACCGACAAAGACATAGGTATTATGATCAACGATATCAAATCCTGGTTTATTAAATTGAGCACCAAGAGTTTTTTCTGCCATTGCCATACCAATAGCGTTAGCAAGCCCTTGGCCTAAAGGCCCAGTAGTCGTTTCAACTCCAGCGGTGTAACCATATTCTGGATGACCCGGTGTTTTTGAATGTAATTGACGGAAGTTTTTAAGATCATCAATCGATAAGTCATAACCAGTTAGATGAAGTAGAGAATAAATAAGCATTGAACCATGCCCATTGGATAATACAAATCGATCTCGATTGACCCATTCAGGATTATTTGGATTGTGGCGGAGGTTTTCTCCCCACACAGTTTGCGCTATATCTGCCATACCCATTGGTGCACCAGGGTGTCCAGAGTTGGCTTTTTGTACTGCATCCATACTCAATGCACGTATTGCATTGGCTAATTCAAATCGAGATGACATAAATACTCCTTAAATAAGATCTTTATATTAATTAAGATCTTTACACTAAAAAAGATAGCTAAAATTTATTATTGAGGCTGTATTTTGAAAGGCGCGTATTTTCTCAAAACATAGCCATCGACGCAATGACTTTACTTTAAACGGTCATATTTTACACAGTTACATTAGAGTTTGTTAATGTAATTACCTACATAATTATTTATTTGTCTGCATAAGTAAAATCTTATTTAATGCTCGACACCATCAACGCCCACGCACTCATACCACCTTGTAGGCTGTAGCTTTCAAAGCCAAAACTAGCCACAGTTTGCGAAGCTGGTTGACTAGAATTTCCATGGTAACAGCAGACAATAATAGGTTTGTCCTTATCAGCGGATTCTATGAATGCTTGAAAATTACTATTATCGATTCGAATTGCACCTTCTATACAGCCTTGAGCGAAACTATTAACGTCACGTATATCAATAACTACCGCATTTTTTTCTTTAATTAGTACATCTGCTTGCTGTGGTGTGACTTGATTACTCATTCTATTTATACTTCTCGTTTATCATTTTTGATCTTGTTTACTAATTTTTTCTAAACTCTCTTTTTACTAAAGAATAAATCCCAAACTCCATGACCTAATCTTTCACCGCGCTTTTGAAACTTGGTGCTTGGTCTATCATCTGGCTTTGGAATATAATCGTTTGAGTCAGAAGTGTTCACCCATGCAGGCGATAAACAAGAATCTTGGTGGTTTTTCACGCACTCCAACATGATTTTTAACATATGTTGCGCGTAATCTTGCCAGTCAGTGGCCATATGAAAACTGCCATTTTCTTTAAGCTTTGTAAATAAGCGCGTGACAAACTCAACTTGCACAATCCTCCTTTTGTGATGTTTACGTTTATGCCATGGATCGGGAAAAAATAGTTGAATCAGGCTTAAAGAATCATCAGCGATCATATGTTCTAAAACCTCAACCGCATCATGGGACATCACTCTAATATTAGTGATCCCTTGCTCTTGCGCTCGCAAAAGTAGCGCGCCGACTCCCGGCTTGTGAACCTCTATGCCAATATAGTTACGTTCGGGATATAAACAAGCTTGCTCAGCCAAAGAGCTACCCATGCCAAAACCAATTTCGAGACACACAGGATTATCATTACCAAAAAGTGATTGAAAATCTAAAACCTCTTTTTTATAGCTTAATCCATATTTAGGCATCATTGCTTCATAGGCAAGTTTTTGACCAAGAGTCATTCGACCTTCACGTTTTACAAAACTTTTGATTTTTCGGTGTAATTCAGACATCAATAGTTAATGAATCGGAAATTTGGTCGCGGATTATAACAATAAATGTTTGATCATTTTCATAAAGATGATAGTTTTGATCCTGTTACGATAAAAAAAAGATAAGAAATCACTTAATTTATGTTTCCAGAAATTCCAAATTATCACGCCTTAGCCGTTTTATTATTAACTGGTGTGGCACTATATTTATTTAGACGAGAAGATATTCTTTTAGAGTCTAGCTGTCTGGGTGTTTTGATGCTCTTGGCTGTAGGCTTTGAAGTTGCACCCTTTACTGATGCCTCTGGCGAGCATCTTGAAGCAATTGAGTTTTTCTTTGGTTTTGGCCATGAAGCTTTAATTGCAGTTTGTGCATTAATGATTGCAGGGCAAGGTTTAGTCAGGACGGGCGCTTTAGAACCCGTTGGTAGAATGCTCGGAAAGTTATGGAAACTAAGCCCAACTTTTTCACTTTTAGTAACTTTAATTGTCTCCGGTGCATTGTCAGCATTTATGAATAACACACCTATTGTTGTTTTAATGTTACCGATCCTCATTAGCGTTGCAGTAAGAACAAATACATCTTCATCTGGTTTATTAATGCCAATGGGTTTTGCAACGTTAGTTGGAGGCATGTCAACAACAGTTGGAACGTCAACCAACCTTTTGGTTGTTTCCGTAGCCGCTGAGCAAGGTATGGAAAGAATGGGACTGTTTGAGTTTGCTGTGCCCGCTTTAGTCGCAGGTAGCGTTGCAATTATATACTTATGGCTATTTGCACCAAAAATGTTACCAGAAAGACATTCTATTTTAGAAAATGAAGCGCCAAGAATATTTACTGCCCATTTAACAATAGAGGAAGATGGCTATGCCGATGGTAAAACCTTAGCAGAAATTATCGAACATTCTGATGGTCTTTTAAAAGTAGAAAGAATTCAACGAGCAGGTGCTAAAAGCGATATTCGCATTATTCCAATGCCGGATGTTATTTTAAAAGCTGGCGATAAAGTACGCGTTTCTGATATTTCTGAGAATTTATTAGATTTTGAGAAAATATTAGGAGCCAAACTATTTGTTGGTAAACAACAAATTGATGAAGAACATCCGTTAACTGCAGAAGATCAACAATTAGTTGAAGTCATTGTTGCACCAGGTTCACCTCTTGCAGGTTCAACCCTTAAAAATGTACGCTTTGTTGATCAATACAAATTGGTAGCCGTCGCTTTGCATAGAGAAGGCAAAGAAATTGATCTTTTCAAAAAACTAGGTGGCGTTTCTTTGCACGTTGGCGATATTCTTTTAGTACAAGGTGCAAGAGAACGAATTGCAGAAATGAAAAAGAAAGGCGACTTTCTAATTTTAGATGCCACAACTGATTTACCACATACTAGCAAAGCTCCCATGGCTCTCAGTATTATGTTGGGTATTGTTGGCGTTGCCGCAGTTGGTCTATTACCCATAGCAATCAGCGCATTAGTTGGTGTGTTACTTTTATTAATCACTAAATGTATTGATTGGGGTGATGCAGGCCGAGCTTTAAGTACACAAGTTATTCTCATTGTTGTAGCAAGTTTAGCATTGGGTGAAGCGCTCTTAAAAACTGGCGGTGCCGATTATTTGGCAGAAGTCTTTTTATATTCGACCTCAGGCTGGCATCCCGCCTTTATTTTAAGTGGATTAATGTTGCTATTAGCTGTGTTAACCAATATTGTTTCCAACAACGCAGCAGCGGTCATCGGTACGCCAATCGCAATAAGTGTTGCAGCTCAATTAGGCTTACCACCCGAACCTTTTGTTATAGCCGTCTTATTTGGCGCAAACTTTAGTTATGCGACACCCATGGCTTATAAGACCAATTTATTGGTGATGAATGCCGGAGGTTATCATTTTTCTGATTTTCTTAAAATTGGAATACCGTTAGTTTTGATTATGTGGATAACCCTTTCACTATTTATCCCTTATTATTACGATATTATTTAGCTCTCTCCTTTTGATCACACCAAAATTATTTGCAAAAAAAATGTTATGTTTTTATGACCAATATGGTCGTAAAGATCTACCTTGGCAACTCAATAAAACAGCCTACTCTGTTTGGGTGTCTGAGATTATGCTTCAGCAAACTCAAGTTAAGACCGTTATCCCATATTATTTAAGGTTTATGAAGTCTTTTGAGTCGGTGGAAAACATTGCTGATGCCAATATAGATGATGTTTTAAAACACTGGGAGGGACTTGGTTATTATTCAAGAGCTAGGAATTTACATGCCTGCGCAAAACAAGTTGTCGAACAATTCAACTCAAAATTTCCCAAAACGCTAACAGAAATCATCTCTCTCCCTGGAATTGGCGAATCAACCGGTGGAGCCATATTATCCTTAGCCTATGGATTACCTGAAGCGATATTAGACGGCAATGTAAAACGAGTTTTAACAAGGGTATTTTTAGTAGATGGTTGGTATGGTAATACCAAAGTTAGTAAGGAATTATGGCAAATTTCTCGTAAATACACACCAGTCAAACGGACTGGCGACTTTAATCAAGCCATGATGGATCTGGGTGCTGGTATCTGTAATCGATCCAATCCACAATGCGAAATTTGCCCTCTTTCAAAATATTGCGAAGCTAACCTGCAAAATAAAACAGAAGAATACCCACACAGAAAACCAAAGAAAAAGATTCCAACAAAAGAAGTCACTATGGTACTCAACTTTAAGGGTAGTAAAATTTTGCTTCACAAAAGACCACCCACGGGTATTTGGGGTGGACTTTGGAGTCTTCCTGAGCAAGCAAATTTGAACCCAGAGACAAATCAAAAGCCAAATAAAATAACAGGCAAATTTAAACACGCCTTTAGCCATTATCATCTTAAAGCAACAGTTATTTCACCCAATAAGCATCAACAGAAAAACCACCAAATAGAAGATAATAACGAGTTTGCATGGCATAATGTCAACCAACTGAACAAACTTGCACTACCCACACCGATTAAGAAATTTCTCTACAAATATTTTAAAATTAAATAAATCTGACTAGATAAAAGAAGACCGCTATGATTTTTTGCCAAAAATTACAAAAAGAAGGCGCACCAATGAGCTTCACTCCCGTTCCTGGAGAGTTAGGTCAGCGTATCATCAAGAATATATCCAATGAAGCATGGCAGTTATGGATGAAACACCAAACCATGCTAATCAATGAAAAACACTTGAGTCTAGCAGATGCCGAAGCGAGAACCTATTTAAAAGATGAAATGGAAAAGTTTTTATTTGGCGGTGATTACGATGAAATAGAAGGATATATACCTGAGAAATAGTTCAGTATAATAAATCTTCTTTAACATTAAAA
>CAZRPK010000072.1:0-15557 GCA_964601915.1 uncultured Kangiella sp.
TCATTCTAGCGAGGCGCGCATTATAGGCACTTTCCGTCCTCAAGCAAGTCTTTTTGAAACTTTATTTAAAGTTATACAAAATTACGTTTTTTCTGATTGTTTTTTAACCAAAATATCGACTTTATTACTATCAAATAAAGAACAGTTACTCATGATTGTACTTTATATAGTTAAGCAACTTGTTTTATCTATTTACACTATCAACGCACTAGTTAATAATAGATCAATTTTTTGGATACTTGATTAATTTACTTGCCGATTTTTTGGATTGAAATTCTTGGACTTTTAACCTACTCACTGACATTTATATATGTGTGGCATAAACGCACAACCTTAGAAAAGGTATCCACTCACCTCATACCAATTGTTATTGTTGATATCATAGTTCATGGTTTCATCTCTTATTTGAATATTGATACAGCATATGGTCATGATTTTGGTTTATTTAATATATTTAACATGACGACTTGGATTTCAATGATCATTGTTCTTTGGAACCTTATTAAGTACAACTCATCCACTTTATTATTATTTTCTCTTCCTATAGCAATGATCAGTATTTTGGAAGTTTTACTATTTGATGGTATTGCACCAATTAAACTTGAAGGCAATGGATTAAATATTTTACATATCCTCCTTGGTATCTCATCAATGGGGATACTGATGTTAGCGGCCATTCAATCAGTATTAATACTATATGTCGATAGGCGACTGAGAATCTCACCCGCAAATTTAAGTCCTATTTTTGGCTCATTACAAAGTATTGAACGTTACCTACTTCAATTATTAACAAGCGGTTTCATTTTAATGACTTTATCGCTCATATTAGTCAGTTTATTACCCTCAGAAATAACCCAAACGCAAGTTTTACACAAAGTAATCCTAACTCTATTATCTTGGTTTATTTTGGCTATATTGGTATTTGGCTATTATTTAAGAGGTTGGCGAGGCGTATTTGCGGCTAAGTGGACATTAATTGGTGTATTTTTATTAATGTTAGGTTACTTTGGTAGTAAACTTGTTTTAGAATTTATAATCGGTTAAAAACGCTTTTGGAATCTATCACTACACTTAGCCTTTCGCTATTACTCTTTTTTCTAATCCTTCTGTCAGGATTTTTTTCAAGTGCTGAGACAAGTATGATGTCCCTCAATCGGTACCGATTGAAACACCTAGCGAAGACTAAACATCGCGGAGCAAAACTAACTTTAAAATTATTATCACGACCAGATCGTTTAATCGGTCTAATTTTAATAGGTAATAATTTTGTGAACATACTTGCCGCGTCAATTGCGACCGTTATATGCGTCCGACTCTGGGGCGATATGGGTTACTTTATAGCTACTGCCAGCCTAACAATCATTGTGCTAGTTTTTGCGGAAATCACCCCTAAAACTCTTGCTGCATTACACCCAGAAAAAGTTGCATTTCCTGCATCTTACTTACTTACACCTATATATAAGGTATTGAGCCCTCTTGTAATTTTAGTTATCGGTTTAACAAACGGAATGTTAAAGCTGCTAGGTGTTGATACCGATGGCTCAAATAATAAAAACATAAATTCAGAAGAATTAAAGCTGATTGTTAACGAAGCTGGTGCTTTAATCCCTAAACGCCACCAAAATATGTTAGTTAGCATACTTGACCTTGAAAAAGTAACCGTCGAAGATATTATGATCCCTCGATCTGAAGTCACAGGGATTGATATTGAAGAAGAAATTAAGGAAATATTGGAGCAACTCAAAAACACTATTCACACCCGACTACCTATCTATTACGGTGATTTGGATAATGTCGTTGGTTTTTTACATGCTCGTCACGCGATCAAACTATTGTCTCTTGATGAAAACGAACTTACGCATGAGAAGATTTTAGAATCAATGACTCATGTTAATTTCATTCCTGAAGGAACCCCTTTGAACATACAACTTCTTAATTTTCAAAGAAAAAAGAAAAGGATCGGTCTAGTGGTTGATGAATATGGTGACATACAAGGACTGGTAACTTTAGAAGATATTTTAGAAGAAATTGTTGGTGAGTTTACAACTGATAACGCTGCAAGTAATAAAGACATTCAAATAAACAAGAATGGAAGTGTCATCATAACTGCAAGCGCTACCATTAGAGAGATCAATCGCGCTCTAGATTGGGAGCTTCCTCTTGATGGACCTAAAACGCTAAATGGAATTATCGTTGAATATTTGGAATCAATACCATCAGCTGGAACCTGTTTAAGACTTTCAGGATACCCTATGGAAATATTACAAACCAAAGAAAACCGTGTTAAAAGCGTCAAAATCTGGCCTGAGCTATATCGAAAGTAGAGCTTTAACATATAGCTCCTGCCTAAAAACAGCCGAACTACATTAATAGCCTCGATTAATCTATCGAACAAGTCACACTAACCAACCTAAAAAACCAGTTAATTATAATTTATTCGGCAATTTTCTTTGAATAGTCTAAAATAAGTGGTATCTTGCATCTTGGCATCAGATGTAGTTGTTCACGGAGGACTAACTTGTGGCAGAACATTCTATTCAAAAAAAAGTTGGAGTAAACAATCCATCAACTAAAAAACCAGTTGTAAAAAAATCAAACGTCGCTAAATTTTCTTACAGAAAAGAAGAACAGACACTAGGTCTTTACGATCGAAGCGGTCGATTTTTTTGTAGAAAAGGCAGTTGGTTTTTCAAAACCAGAGAAGGGATTGATTATGGTCCTTATCAAAGCCGTGTTGAGTGCCGTTATGCTTACGATGAATTCATTGACGTTGTTTCAGGAGCTAGTAATTTAGGCAATCAAAGCACTGAATACCGAGATGCTAAATCTGATTGGGTTCTACCAAAAATAAACTTCAGCTAAGTACAACCTGAACATCTACAGCTCCCCGTATTAACTAATACCAGATTGAAAAATACAGTCTGGTTACTAATGCATCATAAGCATATAAAGGCTCTTCTCCTGCAGCCAAACCGGTTACTGTAATATCTCTAAAATCTTCAAACTGAAAATCTATATAATCAACCGCTAAATTGATACTAAAACGATCAAAATAAGTTGAGTTCAATAATTCATACTCATAGCTCACAGCCAAACCAACACTATCATTACTGAATGTGCTCATTTCTTTATCTCTAGCTAGAAAATTTTGGGAGTCAATTCTAGAAAACAAATCACTGTAAAAATTGGCTTTAGTCTGCTCATAATGACGAAATTTGATATCAAAGATCCAGCTCTCACCATATGGGTGTGTATATCCAAGCTCATAATTTTTTGCTTCTATGCCCCAAGTATCTGAAAACACACGATATTCGGCTTTAACCGCTGCTCTGTAAGGTAAGTAATACATTCCTCTGATGGAAAATGCATCGCTTGTACGTGTTTCTGGATAAAGTTCGCTTTGAAAGCTAAACCCTGTGCCAACGCTTGTATCAATGTAGCGAACACTACGATAAGGATTGTTCAAAAAACCTGTATCGGTAATGGTTTCCCAAGATAAACCAACAAGACTATTTTTAGTTACTACTTGGCTTAAGCCTACACGATATTGTTTTCGAGTCGCATCTTCAGCAAAGGATTCATCTCCACGCTTGCCAACAACATCCCAACCTTGTGAATATCCGCCACTTAAAGTTGTTAAGTCACCAAAAAAATCTTGAGTGAAATTAAAACCGGCTGATTTTGCTTCATAATCATTCTCGGAACTTTGTCCATAATTAATGCTTAAAACAGTTTTATCTCTCAAATACTCAACACTCATGGATTGTTCTTGTCTTTCTTCGGTATAAGCGCTTGCGGTAGTTACCACGTCAATAGATGCACTACTGACATTATCAACATAATAATTCATAGAAATTGAAACCGTATCTTTTATTGACTTCCTTATAAGTATTGAAGGCCCATCAATCACGACACCGCCACCATCAAAACGATGATAAAGAACATCAGAACGATCTTCAGGTAATACGGCAGACTTAGAAATGTTAAACATCAAAATAGATGTAAACAAAAAAAACGAATAGATCCCTTTATTAATCAGACTAGAGCCAGTTTGTTTAATTACAACCACAACCACCTCCTGCACTACCTTCAGCACCTCTTGCACTTTCTCGAGCTTGCCTAACATGATGCATATAATTATCTGATACAGGGTCACGACCAAAAAAAGTTATTGGATCAGCTAAATTTTGTCGCTCATATGGCTTAACCCATGGTTCAATTGAAGAACAACCATTTAAAGTTAATGTTGAAATCAATAGCGCAAAAGTAATCGTCAATCTGAAAATTAATGCTTTGTAATACATCAGCTTCATAACGTTGTATCTATTCTCTTAGCAATTTTTTAATTTGAGCCACATATTCATCTTCATAACCAGATTTATAACCTTTATGCAAATGACGTACATTACCATTTCTATCAATAATGACCGTACTAGGCATAGCAGAAACACCATATTGTTCACTGGTAATTCCTTTAGGATCATATAAAACAGGGAACGTTACCGGTGTATCTTTTAAATAACCGATGGCCTTTTTAGGCTTAGCATCTAGATTAACGCCTAAAACAGAAAAACCTAGCGACTTATACTTATTATGTAAGTCATCCAAAATTGGCATTTCTTGACGGCATGGACCACACCAAGACGCCCAAAAGTTGAGTAATACCACTTGTCCTCGTAAATCAGATAATCGTACATTTTTTCCGTCTCGGCTTTTTAAAGTAAAGTCTGGTGCAGAAACACTTTTTGCAGAGGCATTGAAAGACAAGCCTAAAACCAGTGTCAGAATGACAGTTACAGTCGCTACAACTAAATTTTTCATCACAGTAAAATCCTTATTTAAAACTATTAAATGGAATAATTGTTAATCTCAAAATCACTAAAAAAAGATAGTAAAGCTCGTAGAAATTTCTAAGTCATTAACCGTTTTTGCAACACCGGTTAACTCTGTATCGTAAAAATGATCTTTTAAAGTTAAATGCATAGCAAACCAGTCTGTAAAAAGAACTCTATATCCACCACCAATCATGATTGTTGAATGAGTTTCATTAGCAAATTTTGTAGCTCCCAAACCAACCACTAGATACATTGAACTACTAAATGCTAACTCATCGCCGACAAAAGCTTCACCCGGTAACAAGTTAAATCCTAGAGCAACATCATAATCAATGTATTCACGCTTTCCATCTGGCAGAAGCAGAAATTGAATGTTACCTAATAAATTCTCAAAACTCGTTTTACCCGCTTCTGTTTTTGCGTAACTCATTTCTATAAAAAAATCTTCTGTTACATGGTAAGCCACTCTAATACCTACTAACTCACTTGAACCGAAGTCTTCTATACTGATAATTCCATAATAACCACCAATTTCCCAATTCTCAGTATCAATTGCTTCTCTTTCTATCTCGCGTCGCTCAACTTTAGGATCAAATATTCGATCAAATCCACCAAGGTCTTTTTGTTCATCTTCTGCGGATAATAATTGTGGAGCCACAGTCAATTGAAGTAATGCTAAAAACAAAACTCTTAACCAAACCACTTTTGAGGTTATATTTAAAAAAATACGCTTATTCCTATTTTCCATTCTTCTATTTCATCGTTGTCGTTTCTGCTAGTTAAAATTGTATGGTTTAAATACTCTGCTCGAATAAAAAACTGTCGAGACACGTACATTTTTAAACCAAAACCTACAAGAATCATCTCGTCCTTTCGATCTTCTGATTGAATTATAGTGGAAAACGGTTCAGTGTGAATGATTCCCGCTCCCAACTTAAAATAGGGTGATATACGCCATTCAGGAAAAGCTTGGTGTGTTAGATTGATAGACGCATAACGTATATCGGACACACTTCCTAACGCTTGACTAACCGAAATCTCCGTTCCAACATTTTCAGTCCAATTCCAACCACCATACATTGATAATGTAGTTGCACCACCAAAATCGCCTGTCAATACCCCTACTTCCCAACGCTTTTTCTGAAAATCAATTTGTTTACTATTAGCTATATTAAAAAGCTGGTTCTCGGATAATAACGTTTTAGCCATTTTATCTTCGTGAACCCAGCCACGATGACCTTTTTTCGTTAAAACTTTATACCACTGGGTCTTCTTTTTAATAATATGGATCTCTTCACCCTTTTCTTCTACATGAAAAACAGGAAATCCTCGTCCGGCTCCCGTGTGTAATTCGATAAAAGCATCATTTATAGTGGTCTTTTGGTATTCAGCTAATTCATCCAATAGCTCTTGCTGTTCTTCGAGCTGCTCTTCTGGATTTTTTAGTCGTTTTTTTAATGCTCCAGACAGCGGTTTAATAGATTCTAATTCAACATTCTCTTTTTTCTTTTCCGTATCAGTATTTTCACTAGCTATAGTTTCAACTTCCTTTGATATTGTTTCTCGATTATTAACCACACCGCTCTCTTCTGCTTGGCAAAATATAGGCAACGCTATGCTGATAAATAAAAGGTATTTACACAATCTAACAACAAAATTCCAATTTTTATAAAAATGTAAGAGAGACAATGTTTATATTTTTCCAGTATGGTTAATCGTTTTTAATTATAACTGACTATTTGTAACTAACTGCTCGTAGCTAACTGTCTGCAACTAATTTATGATACGAACATTCTAGTCTAATTTTGAGGTACATCAAAAGGATTGTTATAGTATTGAGCACCTATATCTAACCATTCGGAAATTAATTTCAACTCTGCCCCCGATAGTCGACCTTCATGTGAGGCTCCAACAGCAAATAAATCTAAAAATCCATTATTATTATTTGCACCAGAAGTTCGCATTAATGCACCCATAGGCACTGTCTGCATAACAGGAATAGGATCGCCATTTGCATCTAAAATCAAATTGCCATCGGCATCCACTTCAAATACCTGATTTCCGTTCGCATCAAAAACCGGAACTAATAAGTCGATCAATGCGCCATTGACAAGTTCAACTGCATTATCTCCAAAAAATAACTCTCGGTAAGAAATAACATGATCTGGTTCATCAACTGATGTACCTCCTAAAAGCTCAAGCTGAGCATCTGGTACTTTGGCAACTCCCATATCATCGACCACGTTATGACAAGAAATGCAGGTATTATCCACAACCAAGTTACCCATATCATCCAAAACTTGTCGGGAAACTTCCCAGATTGGCTGAATTTCATCAACATAATTAATCGAAACCCGACACAAGGCACTCCAATTACCTTGACATCCGGGATCCGTCGGTGCTTGAGATTGGAGAGCAGAGTAAGAAAAATCAATATCTGGATTCACCGCGCTTAGCGCTGGATCATTCCAATAATCTGTATATTTGATATTGACAGATAAGGGTTGAAATCCATTAATTCGGTTATAAACTTCCGCCATTGTTTCGCCTTGGTTGGCAAAAAGAGTAGCTGTTGTATTTGGAAATGGGTTTCCCGTTACAGGAGCACCTAGATTAATAGAATTTGCTTCCGCATCATAACGACCATGAGGTAATTCGCTTTCGTTAGTGTGACAACCATGACATTCTTTAATTTCACCAGCTTTTAAAGTCATCCAATTTTGGTGTCTCTCGCTAATTCTACGACCATTAGCATCTAATACACTAATAGCAAATGCTGTATTGGCTGGTACTTTAAACATAGCAGAACCATCAGGTTCAACAATGGCATAACCTAAAATATCTCTCATTAGCTGTCTATTACTCCGACCAAATGCAGTATTAGGTATATCAACTAAATCTTCACTAGGCAGTGAAACCGCTTTAACAATTCTTATAAATCTTGCAGGTCGCATTGCAGCCTCAGTTTGAACCGGATCAGCTAATGTAGCGATCCCTGCGGGGCTGGTGTCAACACCATCAAAGTCATAAACACTTTCAATATGTAATATCCCAACCCCCTCACTAATAAGCGTTTGATCCGCATTTAATACAATATCTGGAATTACCGTGGCGATATCTCTTGGTGCCATAGCGACAACTTCATGAGTGATGATACCTTCCACTCCAACAACAACAGGAATTTGTGTTCCGTCTTCAGGGTTAAAACTCCAAATACCGTATAACGGATTAGCTTCAACTGAGCTGTCATCGGCTAGTGCCTCCTCAGTACAGGGTACTATTGTTACGATGCCATTTGTGTCTATTTCACTCAATCGACAAGGCGACCAACTCACTAAAAATCGACCAGAACCATCAAAAAGAGGATAGACATTAGCAAACCGTCCGCCTGCGGATGGATTATCATCTGTTCTTACATCAAATGGTGTTGCCGTTACTTGAGCAGGTCCTGTCGCACCATTAGAACTGATAGCAGTTTGCTCATTTTCTGTAAAGTTTTGCCAGTCAATATATACTATCTCACCTCCAAATTTAGGTGATAAATTTGGTCTTAATTTGACAATGATACGTCCATCAGGCGCTTGCCTTGGTTGCATAAACTCAATAACAGAGCCATCGGTTCCTGTTTCATGAGAGTGAAAACCATATAAAAACTCTAGATTAGATCCATCAGGATTCACTTGATAAAGGCTTATCTCATCATTTCTATTAACATTATCCCATCGACTAAATACGATTTTTCCATTAGTTAAAACACTGGGGGTTAGATCATGGCTTTGATTAAACGTTATTTGGGTAATATTAGTTCCATCACCATTCATAACATGTAAAGCAAGTGTACGAACATTTTGATCTTCATCAAAGGCGTCATATTGGGGCTTGCCTTCATCTAGTAAAATGGCTTTGGCAAGTCTTTGACGAGTCGAAGTAAAAACAATACGTCCATCGGGTAAATAATGAGGAGATATATCTTCCCCTTCATCGGCAACAATATCTGAAGTGATCAACCTAGTCACTTCCTTGGTTGTATTATCATACTCCCAAATATCCCATTTAGGCTGTTCATCTTCGTCCGCATCTTCTATTTCAGGAGCCCTCATTGCAAAAACGAGTTTAGTACCGTCATAAGATGTGTCGACGTCTTTTACATCATATAAAGAGCCAATTTCAAATATACCATCAGTTAAATTGATCTCTTCAGATGTAGCAGACGCTCGATTTCTAAAAAATAGAGAGGCTCCTGGCAAAAAGCTAATGGGTTCACGCAGATTAACAAGTACAGGTTGAATATTGCCATTGCCATCATCTTCAACGGGCAAAGGTCTTTTAACGTAAGCTATAGGCAAATCAATGACTACTGGATCTGGATCTTGCCCACCAGCAACTAATGTTCCATCCTCGCTCACACAAGCCGAAAGCAATAGAATACTTATTAAAACTGTAATACTAATAAATTTTTTCATAATTCTTAAATCTATTCACTTTTTAATTGCAAATTGCACTTACTTAATCTCCGAAACTACGAAAGATTGGCTCTTTTGTATTGTTAATTAACTCTGTCCAATAAAAAGTTAAATCAAGCTTTTCCAAATAATGCCGATAGCAATTCAATACCTATTTTTTAAAATATTAAGTACTAATTCAAAACTAAAAAAACTAGTCCGATCCCCATTCTATTACTATAGTTAATTTTTCGGCAAATTATGCAAACTATTTAACAAATGGGATTTATAAATTTATATTAATTAAAATTACATTAACAGCTTTAACCGAATAAACGCAAAAAGAACCACTTATCTGAAATAATATTATTAAATATAGCTTTATGCTTTTCTGTGCGAAGTTTCACGATAAGTTAAATTTATTTAATATAAGCTAAATGTAAGAATGTAATCCAAACAAGTGAAGTAATCTGAAATAGATGGGATAGTACATATGAGAATGATCTTAAATAATAAACGAATTGAGTTATCAAATAATAAAGGAATTAAACAAGAAAAGAGAAATCTAAGTTTAAAAATTGGACTCTTCTGTTTAGCGGCAATATCCACATCCACTTTATTTTCTGTATCCGCGGGGCCACGCGAACAAGCAAAAAGAATTCATGATCGCCTAGCAGGCGTTCCACCTTCAGAAACTGTTTTAAATAGTATGGAAGCCGATATCATCGCAAACGGTGCAATCGGTGCAAACACTGCAGCTTATACTGCAATGGAACATTCAGACTTTTACCGAACTACTCTTAAAAATATGGCAACACCATGGACTAATGAAGCTCAAACAGTTTTTGCACCTTTAAATGATTACACGGCAACATTTATTGGAATCGTCAAAGATGATATTGATATCAGAGAGATGTTAATTGGTAATATTATTTACATAGGCAACGAAGCTGGATTACCAGGTTACTCAAATACAAACAATGACCATTACCAAGCAATGGAAGACAATTTTTCAGATCTGAAAAATGTTTTACAACAAGATACTCAAACTAATGTGACAGGATTAGAAGCCGAAGCAACTGCAGGTGTTTTAACTACTCGTGCGGCAGCGAAAGCATTCCTAATTGACGGTACGAATAGAGCTCATTTTAGATTCACTCTAATTAACCATTTATGTGGCGACTTAGAGCCTCTAAAAGATATCTCAAGGGCTGCCGACCGAATTAGACAGGATGTTTCACGAAGCCCTGGTGGTGATAGTCGCATATATAACAACTCTTGTTATGGATGCCACGCAGGTATGGATCCGATGATCCAAAGTTTTGCATATTATAATTATCAATATGATGTAGATACAGATCCTGATGCAGAAAATGGTCATTTAGTTTATAACACCCAAGGAACCGTAGATGCTAGCACCGGTACACGCGTACAAGCAAAATATCATTTCAACAGCGCTAATTTTCCTTATGGGTATATCACTGAAAATGATAATTGGGATAACTATTGGAGACAAGGACAAAATGCAAATATTGGTTGGGATGTATCCCTACCGGGTTCAGGAAGTGGCGCTAAATCAATGGGGCAAGAATTAGCTTACAGTGCAAAATTTGCGCAATGTCAGGTTGAAAAAGTATTTGAAAATGTTTGCTTAAGAAAACCAGGAAATGATGCAGATAGGACTCAAGTAAACACAATGATCGATTCCCTAAAAGCTAATAGTTTTCAGCTAAAAAGAACCTTTGCTGAATCAGCCGTATATTGTATGGGAGAATAATAATGACTAATTCAATTACAAGCTCAATGATTAAACAGACAACTAACTTCCTTGCCCGTTTTTCTACTAATCGCCTCGCTTCACTTTCTCTTTTGGCATCTTTATCACTCGTATTTCTTTCAGCTTGTTCTAAAGGCGGAGCAGAAATAGAAGATAACCCTAGTCAACAGACAACGCCAACCTCTGGTTATGCTGGGCCGGCACCATCTACTGACGATGTTCAATCTTTTAAGGTGAGTGTGTGGGATAACTTATCAGCATCAAATCGTTGTGGTCAATGTCACGGCGTGGGTCAACTCCCCGATTTTGTTAATTTAGAAGATGTTAATAAAGCTTATAGCGAGGCCAATAAAATTGTCGATTTAACTTCACCAAAAGACTCACTAATGGTAACCAAAGTAGCTACAGGTCACAACTGTTGGTTAAGTAGTGATTCAGCGTGTGGCGATACAATTACCAGTTACATTACGGCATGGGCAGGAGATGCGGCAGCAAGTAGCGCCACAATTGTTCTTGAAGAGCCTCCCATAAAAGATCCCGGCGATAGCAAAACATTCCCACTAAATTCTGATTTATTTTCACAAACAATTCATCCAATATTGACAGCAAGGTGTCTAAACTGTCATACCGAGTCTTCCGCTACACCAATTTCTCCATTTTTTGCAGATGCTGATGTAGATGTTGCTTATGAAGCCGCAAAAGCAAAAATTGACCTCGACACTCCTGCAAATTCTCGATTCGTTTTACGATTGAGAAATGAATTTCATAACTGTTGGAGCGATTGCACAACTAATGCTGATGAGATGCAAACTGCAATAGATAATTTTGCCAAGCAAATAGTACCAACAGAAGTTGATCCAAGCCTTTTAAAGAGTAAAGCGTTACTATTGACTGACGGTATTGTGGCGAGCGGAGGTGGTAGATACGAGCCAAATGCAATAGCTGTTTGGAATTTTAAAACAGGTTCTGGAAATGTCGCTTTCGATACAAGCGGTGTTGAACCAGCCATCAATTTGACGTTAAGTGGAAGTTATAATTGGGTTGGAGGATGGGGAGTTCAGATAGTTGATGGTAAGGCTCAAGGAAGCACTGGATCGAGTTCAAAAATTCACGATCAAATTACCGCTACTGGAGAGTATTCGATTGAAGCCTGGATTGTCCCTTCAAATGTAACTCAGGAAGGCCCCGCTGGAATTGTTAGTTACTCAGCAGGTACGCTGGATCGAAATTTCACACTAGGTCAAACTTTATATAATTATAATTTTTCAAATCGCAGTAGTGAAACCGATCAAAATGGTGGTCCATTCATTTCCACACCCGATGCTGACGAAGTTTTACAAACATCTTTGCAACATGTCGTTGCAACCTTCAGCCCTACCGAAGGTAAAAAAGTATTCGTAAATGGAACTTTAGTCGCTTCTGAAGATGTTGAAACGGGTGGAACCTTAATCGATTGGAATAATACTTACGCTTTTGTTCTAGGAAATGAAGCGGATGGCAGTCGATTATTTGCCGGTACGTTTAGAATGGTCGTTATTCATAATAGAGCTTTAACACAAGAACAAGTTGTTCAAAACTTTGATATCGGTGTAGGCGAAAAATTCTTTTTGTTATTCAGTATTTCACATCTAGTTAATGATGCTGACTCTTATGTGATGTATGAAGTAAGCCAATTTGATAGCTATGGTTATTTATTTAGTGAGCCTACTTATGTCAATTTAAATTCAGCAACAATCCCTGATAATTTAGATATAGAAAAAATTCGTATTGCAATTAATGGCAAAGAAGCTAATACAGGACAAGCCTATAGTAACTTAATATCCAACATCGGTAGTTCAACTTACTCCAGTGAAACAGGTCAGTTGTTATCGCGTCTTGGTACCGTTATCAATTTAGAAAAAGGGCCTACTTCTGACGAATTTTTCTTAACCTTTGAAAAGATTAACGGTCAAGAAAATGTATTTATTGAGCCACCACCACCACCACCTGCGGTACCGGTTGATTTAGGTGAACGACCTGAAATTGGATTACGTGATTTTGCAGAAATAAATGCGACGATGTCTAAAGTCACAGGAATACCAATGAATAATATTGATGTTAAAAATACTTATAATGTCGTTAAACAACAAATGCCGACATTAACAGATATTGATATTTTTGTATCATCTCAACAAATGGGGATCACTCAATTAGCGATTGAGTATTGTAATGCTTTAGTTGAAAACTCATCAGCAAAGGCTAGTTACTTCTCGGGATTTGATTTTTCATCAGGTGCTAATGTGGCTTTTGACAGCACGGTAAAACGTGATCAGATTTTAAACCCCTTATTACTCAATACAATGGGAGGCAACTTATCTTCTCAACCAACTGATGTTGATGTTAAAGCCGAGCTTAATAGCCTAATTGATAAATTAACGACCTGCGGTGCCAGTTGTGATGCCGAGAAAACCAATACTGTTGTGAAAGCCGTTTGTGCTGCCACCATCGCCAACGCAGCAATGCTTGTACAATAGGAGTTAGGTAATGAGATTAAATTCAATGAGAACTAAAACTAGAAAAAACCATTTAGATGTTAATACACCTTTGTTACATGGCGCGCATAAACGTCCTATGACAAGAAGAGATTTTGTATCGCAAGGCATGATTGGTGGAACAGCTAGCGTTATGGCTCCCTCCATATTAGGGCTTTTTGCAAACCCTCAAAGAGCTCATGCGACTCTTTCTGATGATATAGAAGCGTTAAAAGTAAGTTGTGGAATAGCGGTGCAAGGCGCAGGTAAAATACCTTTTATTTGTTTCGATTTAGCTGGTGGTGCAAATATAGCCGGTTCAAATGTTTTAACTGGTGGTCAAGGCGGGCAATTAGATTTTATATCGTCTGCTGGTTATAGCATGCTAGGATTACCAGGCGATAGAATTCCATCATTAGTTAATGCTCAAACAGGAGTTTCAACGTTTGTCAATAACGATTATGGATTGTCTTTTCATAGTGATAGCGCTATGTTAAGAGGGATACAACAAAGTAGTACAGCTGCCACAGCTTTAACAACTGCAGGTGCTATTATCCCAGCTCGATCTGACAATGATACAGGAAATAACCCTCATAACCCGATGTACGGGATCAATAAAGTTGGGGCAAATGGTTCATTACTTACATTAATTGGTTCAAGAAACAGCGATTCAGGTGGTAACTCAATGTCACCCGCATCAATGATAGATTTATCAATTCGCCCTACTAAAGTTGATAGACCAAGTGATGTAACTGGTTTAGTAGATATCGGCGATCTGGTTGGTCTGTTAAGTCAAGATGATGCAGTCAGTGTTATGGAAGCTGTTTACCGAATTTCTGATGCAAAAATGAATGCGGTTAATACTAATGTTTCTACCGATGAAGTAATTAAAGAGTTAGTAAGATGTGGTTATATTAAAAGCGCTGACTTAGCCGATCGATTTGGCGATCCAACGACCTTGAATCCTGCTATCGATGCTGACATTGTTGGTGATAACGGTATCTTTACTCAAGCCGAATTTGATGGTGATGGCGAGTTTAGAAAAACCGCCGCTGTAATGAAATTAGTAGTCAATGGTTTTGCTGGTGCGGGAACCGTTACAATGGGTGGATTCGATTATCATACTGGCGATCGCTCTACTGGAGAGTTAAGAGATGAAAGAGCCGGGCGGTGTATAGGTGCCTGTTTAGAATATGCCGCTAAAGTCGGTGTGCCTTTAATGGTTTATGTATTCAGTGATGGTTCTGTTTTTAGTAACGGAATGATTGATGAAAGCGTCAATGGTGGCGGTAAAGGTGTATGGACTGGCGATAATTCAGGAACTGCGAGTTCTTTCTTTATGGTTTATAACCCAACTAGTCGGCCAAACCTTATAGGTCCAACACCTGAAGAACAAGCAATCCATCAACAAATTGGTTATGTTCGTTCCGATGCATCAGTTGAAACAGCATCATCGCCTGCAGCTAACAACCCTAATTTACTGGTCGAAACTGTTTTATTAAACTATATGGCTCTACACGGAGAACAAGAAAATTTCACGGGTTTATTTCCGAATCATGGTCTTGGTAATTCTGTATTACAAGATAGTTTGACGGCTTTTGAACCGATTGTTAATGGCACGATTAATGGTTAAGTAAATCCCCAGAAAGGATCGCCTTTTATGCGATCCTTTTTCTCCTCTCCTCCATATTTCTATGAAGTAAATATCCACGTTCTAAGAACGTGGTTTTGATTGCACCCTATAAGGGTGTATTGAGCTAGCCCTCTGAGAAGGCTAGCCGCTTTATCGCCACATCTGGTTTTTGTTAAGTAAAATCTAATTCTAAATTTCTTTCTAATTTTTCCTGATGTTTTACATACTTTCGTATCATGTCCGCGTCAACTCCAACAGTATCAACACAATACCCTTTAGCCCAAAAATGATTCCCCAATAAGTGTATCCGACATTCCGCACCCACTTTTAGGAATAAATCTGCTGATAAATATCGCCTAA
>CAZRPK010000073.1:0-15380 GCA_964601915.1 uncultured Kangiella sp.
TCAATTTATGTGATTTCAATAACTTACCTTAAGTATTCGTGGGGATAACTCAGTAGTCATCCATTAAAAACAACGTCTAGAAGGATTAATACGGGCTTTCTTGATAGCTTTTGATTGCCAAATTTTTGCATCAATCATCCAGCGTCTAAGAGTTTCTACTGAAAAAGAGCGTTGATGTAATTCAGTCATTTTCTCATGCGCAGTTGGAGCTGTCTGGCCGCTTCTTTTTGAGTAAGCTGACAATCCTTGATTTGTTGTAGTATTTTTAGTCGGTCAATTTCCTGATAGCTCATTGATATCACTTTCCCATACTCCCCTGAAACTTAAAGGGAACATTTTAGCTTTGTTGGGAGGGGACATTACAGATTTGGGCTTACATGTTTGCTTAACTTAATGACATTGTCTGTGGTGGTGATTAAACTGGGTAAAATATTAGTGATGTTAATCAAACAAATTAGCTATTGGTATCTCGAATTTTATAGTTCACTTGGATTAAAAAAAGGTAACACCTATAAAAGTTAAACGACTAAATTGTCACCCTTCACTTAATTCTAGATAGTAAAAATAAAACCTCAAGATTGTTGGTCTAAAGAATAAATCACCAACATAAAAATAAACCCATAAAAACTGAAATTGAAGGTTGACCACCGGATCATCATCTACTATTATAGCGCTCCCTCCTACAGAGGGTAGCTGTTCCCCCTTAGCTCAGTTGGTTAGAGCGACGGACTGTTAATCCGCAGGTCCCCCGTTCGAGTCGGGGAGGGGGAGCCAAATGTTCTGGTTTCTAAAATAGCTAGATCTCCAAGTAAAAAACCTCTTTATTGAGGCTTTTTTTTGCCTTTTTTAAAGTGAGGGTTATAATACACCCTGCTCTCAAGTAATTTGTCATTATGATTAAAACCTCCCTTTCACAGTCCTTAATAAAGATACTTTATCAATGCTCGCAATATAAACTGAGCTTGTTGGTCACTGGCTTATCTTTACTAGTAATGCTATTAGCTCCTGAAAGCATAAAATTCCTACGATACGAATTTAGTAGCGTAAATGATGGAGAGCTTTGGCGTATTCTGACAGCTAATTTCTGCCATAGTAATTGGAATCATTGGATGCTTAATATTGCAGGCTTATGGTTGATGGACATTTTTTATCAACCAGTGCTAAGTCAAAAATTGCGCAGTTATTGTTTATTGTTTTGCATTACTCTGAATGTGCTTTTCCTGCATTGGTTTATGGAACTTAACTGGTATGTTGGCTTATCTGGTGCTCTTCATGGTTTTTTAATTGGTGGCGCGTTGTTATCATGGAAAAGTGGGAAATGGATTAACTTATCAATAGTGACTTTTACCATCGGAAAATTATTTACTGAAAGTTTTTGGCAAATAAATTCTGGAACAGAAAAGTTGATAAATGCCAATGTTGTAGAAGAAGCCCATGTATTTGGAGCTTTATCTGCTTTTATTTTTTTTACCCTTTGGACTATTATGAATTTGAACTCAAGGAATAGAAAAGGTTAATAGCCAGAAACTATTAACCTTTTCTATAACTCTGTTTATTTACAATATAATTTTATTATGATTTTTAGCGATAGTTGCAACACCTATTCCTTTGACGCTTGCTAACTCTTCAATTGCCTTAAAATCACCATGCTTTTTTCTGTATGTAATAATAGCTTGAGCTTTAACTAAGCCTACACCTTTTAAAACAGATGCGATATCTTTAGCGTTAGCTTTGTTTAAGTTGATTTTATTGATTGATACGTTTGAAGATTGCTTCATTTTTACATTTTCACTTTTAGCTTCTGTGGGGAATGAAATAACAACAATAAGTGATAAAAGTAAACTTGTTAATAAGTTTTTCATAATTCTGCTCCATGATTTTATGATTTAAAATTGATTGCCTCAAGGCAGGAGCGATATTATAGATTTGCTAAGTTGTTGGCTATAGGGAGGCAATGCTTTCAGATATATCGCACAAAGCTTTAAGAGGATCTGATGATTGAGTGATAGGTCGACCAATCACAAGATAGCTAGAACCCGCTAATAATGCTTTCTCTGGTGTCATAATGCGAGTTTGATCATCCGATGAAGAGTTAGCTGGTCTTATTCCTGGCGTGACCAATAAGAATGACTTTCCTAAACGCTGAGTTAATTGTTCAGCCTCTTTTGCAGAGCAAACAACACCATTTAAACCGCTTTCTTGGGCAATTTTTGCTAAATGACTAACTTGCTCTGGTAAATTTCTTTTATAACCTATTTCTTCAAAAGTTTTATCATCCATACTAGTTAAAATTGTAACCGCAATGAGTAAAGTTTTACGGACAGCGATATTTGCGCCTTTGTCCAAAGTTAATTTTTTTTGCTTCTGATAATACTCGTCTAGTGCTATTTGTGCAGTTTGCATCATTTCACGACCGCCACTAGCATGAACATTAACCATCCAGACGCCTAATTTAGCGGCTGCAACACAAGCTTTAGCGACAGTATTAGGAATATCATGGAATTTCAGATCTAAAAAAACATCAAATCCCTTATTGACTAACAAAGTAACCCATTCAGATCCAAATGAGGTAAACATTTCTTTGCCAACTTTTAATCGACACATACTTGGATCTAACTGTTCAATAAGTGCGAGAGCTTTTGCTTTATCATCAAAATCAAGGGCAACAATAATTGGTTTTTCAATACATTTATAATTGGTTGGTAACATCTAAAACTACTCTCCTTCTATGCCTTGAATTGGTTTAACACTTCCCCAGTTTTGACAGCTTGGACACTGCCAAAATAAAGACTTGGAATTAAATCCGCATTGATTACATTGATATATGGGTTTGTTTTCTAAGAGTTTTTCAACCACTTCTTTTAACATTAGCAAACTAGGCTTTGCAGTTTCACTCGCATGTAGCATATGTAAATCAATCAAATGGTACAAACCTCTAATAGAAGGGTGAATATGCATTTGCTTTGCTATAAATTTAGCGGCAGAACGATCGCTAGAGACTTGATCAACAAACGTTTTATCACTCGTTCCTGATCGCAAAAGATCAGCATAAGCCAATATTGCAGAAATACCAGCCCCCCGGTTTAATGCATCTTTTAAAAAGAACAAAAGTCCTTTTTGATCATTCAGTTGAACAAAACTATTAACAACTAATGGCAGGGCTTCGGGTAAAAAAGCGATATCTCTACTTATTAATTCACTAAAACTTTTAATCGCTTTCTTATAGCGTACTTTAGAATAATGAATTTGCCCACTAATCAAAGTCGCTCTGACACTTTGCGTATCAGCTTGCAATGCTTTCTTTATAAAACGAATGGCATCTTTATACGATTTTTTCTGTAACGACTCTTCTGCAAGCTCGCAATAAAAATGTGTGATCTCTTTTTTAGTTTGAGGGTTATCAGAGTGCGCAACTTTAGCGGCTGTTGCAATTGCCTTTTGCCAATCTTTTGTCTGTTGGTATATCGTTAACAGTTTTGCAAGGCATGTTTCTTTATGAATATGATCATTGCTGAGCTCTTTAAAGATATTTTCCGCTCGATCTAATAAACCTGCGCTCATATAGTCATAACCTAACTCAAGTAATGATCTTTTTCTGTCTTCAGCTGATAGTGACGGTCTAGCGATTAGATTTTGATGAATTCGAATAGCTTTATCAACCTCCCCTCTTTTACGAAATAAGTTGCCTAATGCTAAGTGAGTTTCTAAAGTCTCAGAGTCCACTTCAAGCATACTAACAAAAGTATCGATTGCTTTATCAGACTCTTCATTAAGTAGATAGTTTAAACCCGTAAAATAGGTCTTAGAAAGCCCTTGGCGACGTTTATTTGAAGTTGTAGCTGTTCGTTTTTTGCCGTACCTATAACCAAAATACCAAGCTGTAGGTAATAAAAATGCAACAATTATTAGCAATTCATTCATAATAGTTTATATACTAATATTCATCTCTGATAGGTAGCGCTCGTAAATTTTTAATCTCTTTATCTTTTAGTTGCACAAGTCGTTTACTTTTTGCTAGTTGCAATTTAACATTAATTAACCCCTTAAACATAGAAAAAGAGCCTAGTAAAAAACCAAATACAAATAGAAAAATCATTAGCCAATTTAATGGCCAAGTAAATTGACTTAAAATATAATCAACCGTCACTAAAGAATCATTTTGAGAAAAAAATAGCGCCGAAACTAAAAGAATCGATAAAAATAGAATAATGTAAATAAGTTGTTTCAATGACTAAATTCCAAAGCTTAACCTTAGTAGCTAGTTTACCTAACTCTAAGAATAAGCGCTAATTGAAATCGGCATCTTTCACGTCAACAATCATAAACGTACAGCTTTCCTTGGACATAACCCTACCGCCATCCATGGCTCTTTAGGGAATACCGTCCATCCTTGGACATAAAAAAGCCCCTAAAAGGGGCAATCGATGACAACAAAAATTGATGAAGAAACCACAGACTGGAAAATCGTTGATTATTGATATTTAGTAAAGATTACCTTACCAAAACTAGTGAACACGTTAAGCCGCATCCTCAATGTTATCTTCCGGCTCTGACAACATGGAATAACCAGCAGCTACAATTTGACTGTCTACTAACTCGTTATCCGAACATTGATTATCAGTGTTACTAGGAAGGTGGAGATCACCACAATTTGAACACGCTTCTACTCGCATGCGTCCTTTGCTAAAAATAGTCCATTGATGGCTATTTTCGGGCTTAGTTTCACTCATTGAAAACCTCTTAATTAATATCCATTTCTTAATATGAGGTTAATTATATAGAGCTAGTAAATATTATTAAGTCTACTTTGTAACTATAAGTGCTAAGAAGTTTCTGAACTCTGTGTAAGACATATCTTATACAGACTCTATTTTATTGTTCTACTGATGGTTTTACATTTTTAAAAGATTCAATAATCATAAGCATTTCGTCTTCAGTAATAACTTTAATTCCTAAATCATTTGCTTTTGTTAGTTTTGAACCAGCGGATTCACCCGCAACAACGCAGTTTGTGTTTTTAGAAACACTACCACTCACTTTCGCACCTAACAATTGCAATAAAGTTTTAGCATCCGCTCGTTTTAATTGTGACAAACTCCCAGTTAAAACCCAAGTTTGGTTTAGAAGCGGTAACTCGGATTCATCTTTCGGTTGGATTTTTGGCCAATAAATACCAAAATCAATTAGTGAATTAATAACTTGGAGATTATTCTTATTTTTAAAAAAAGCGACAATATGTTTCGCAACGATTGGTCCAATATCTTCTATTTTTTCTAGATCTTCAAGGCTCGAATTTGCTATATTTTTAAAGTCTAATAAGTTATTTGCAAGATTCATAGCTGTCACCTCACCCACTTCTCTAATACCAAGTGCATAAATGACTTTCGCTAAAGATGTCTGTTTACTTTTTTCAATTGCCAATAATAAATTATTGGCAGACTTTTCTGCCATTCGCTCTAAGTCGATTAAATTTTCTTTAGATAATTGATAAATATCGGCTACATTATCAATTAAATTATTTTCGCATAAAACTTCAACTAACTTATCCCCAAGTCCATCGATATTCATTGCTTTTCGCGAAACAAAATGAATAATCGATTGAGTCTTTTGTGCTGAGCAAATTAAACCACCAGTACATCTATAAATAGCTTGGTCAGTTTCTTTTTCTAAATCTGATTGACAAATTGGACACTTTTTAGGGAAAATTATAGGTGAAGTATTATTATTTCTTTTATCTAAAACCACATTAACAATTTTCGGAATGACATCACCGGCCCTTCTTACTACGATATAATCGCCAACCCTTATATCCAATCGATCGATTTCATCTTTATTATGCAGCGTCGCATTACTCACCATCACACCGCCCACAAAAACAGGCTCCAACCTTGCAACTGGCGTAATCGCACCAGTGCGCCCCACTTGAAAATCAACATCTTTGAGAATGGTTATTTCTTCCTGAGCAGGAAATTTGTGAGCAATCGCCCAACGAGGTGCTTTTGCAACAAATCCTAGCTTCTTCTGCTCTAAAATTGAATCAATTTTATAAACAATCCCATCAATCTCATAGGGAAGTTGCTCTCTTTTATCTCCTATTTCTTTAAAATACTCCAAGCAGGCTATATCGTCAGACCTCAGTTCAACTTCATTACAAATAGGCAGTCCCCAGGATTGAATTTGTTTAAGTCTTTCAAAGTGTGAGTTAGCTAAATAATGATCTAATTTTTCTTGGATATTTTCATATCCTTCTTGAGCGATGTTAGATCCAGCTTGCTCATTTCCAAACTCGGCAACGCCTAAAGCATAAAAATAAACCGATAGCTTTCGTTGAGCCGTAATCTTTGGATCAAGTTGTCTTAAACTTCCTGCAGCGGCATTTCTTGGATTAACAAAAACCTTGTCACCATTCTCTATCGCATTTTTATTAAGTTTTTCAAAAGAAGCTTTAGGCATAAAAACTTCACCGCGAACATCTAACAAATCAGGGAAATCCCCACGCAATTTTAATGGTATGCTTGAAATAGTTTTAATATTATGAGTAACATCTTCGCCAATTCTTCCATCACCTCTTGTTGCCGCGTGAATTAGATTTCCATTTTTGTACACACAACTTATGGCCAATCCGTCGAGCTTTGGCTCACAAGTAAATTTTAATGAATGACCATTACCTAACTTGGAGGAAATTCGTTCGTAGAATTTATTAAATGAATCCGAATCAAACACGTTGTCCAACGATAACATAGGCGTTAAATGAGTAATACGAGAAAAACTACTTAATGCTTGCCCGCCTACTCTTTGTGAGGGAGAATTGTTTGTAATAAATTCCGGATTATTCTGCTCTAATAAAACAAGCTCATTGATAAGCTTGTCATAGTGAGAATCTGGATAGCTAGGATCATCTAGAACATAGTATTGATAATTCAATTCCTCAATTTTTTTTCTAAGTGATTTAATTTGTATTTCAATTGGATTCGAAGGCAAAACAAACTCTCTTCTTATGATTTTTGGAACTAGCTGCTAGATACATTTATTAATAATCGCGTTGATTTCTTCTATACGTTTTTTATGTATTTCTTGAGAATAAATACTTCTCGACTTATCAAGTAATTCCCCTCCTAACTCTTTCATTAGAAAATCGGCAGTATTAACCATTTTTTTATAGTCATTAATATATTCGGATTGACCTGAAAAAGTAGAAAAAATAGCGAATGCTGGCGTTGTAAAAAAATCAAGCTCTTCCAAATTAAATGTTCCTGGTTCGACAGCATTAGCTAAACTAAAAAGCGGCTCTCCTCGCTCTTTCCCCATGTTTTTATAGCGGTGAAAAATATCCATTGCCCCAAACTTTAATCCTTGGGATAGAAATAAGGGCATAAAATCACGTCCTGTATAAAAAGTGGATTCCGGTGCTTGAATTATTAAAGAGTATACTTGAGGTTCTATTGATATAGCTTTTTTACGAATGTTGGACTTTAAAGGATCCTTTTTTTTCATTACGTTTTCTAACTCTTCTCGTTTTAGTTCTTCAGACACAAGTTCTACAGACTCTATCTCTAAAGAGTCTTCTACAGAGACTGTTTCTTTAGATTCTAAATCGCCATAGTCTAGCCCGTCCAATTTAGGTTCTATTTTTTCTGAAATGCTGTTAATATCTGATTGGTTTTTAGAACGAGGTTTGCCCACTCCATCAAAATCAAAACCAGCACTATCAATTGATGTTGAAATATTACTGAATTGTTTTTTTAATTGTTCATTTCTTTTTCCTGTTTTTTTCTTTTTAGAATAATCGAAATAGATGTAAGCAACGAGTACTATCCCAAAAATAACCAATGAAACTCTTATCTGCCAGTCCATTCAATTTATTCCATTATATAAAACAAGCCAAAATAAGCGCAAGCTAAATGCCAGCCAAATGCGCGGCTTCATCAACATCGACAGCAACGAGTCTAGATGCACCTGGCTCCTGCATCGTAACACCCGCAAGAGCTTGCGCCATTTCCATACTGACTTTGTTATGGGTAATATAAATAAATTGTAAATGCTCAGACATTTCCTTAACTAGATTACAGAATCGCCCAACGTTAGCGTCATCTAAAGGAGCATCAACTTCATCTAGCATACAAAATGGAGCAGGGTTTAATCTAAATATTGAAAAAACCAATGCCAGCGCTGTTAATGCTTTTTCGCCACCAGAAAGAAGATGGATTGTACTATTTCGCTTGCCAGGAGGTCTTGCCATAACAGTAACACCTGTATCTAATAGATCCTCGCCCGTTAATTCCAAATAAGCATGTCCACCACCAAAAATCTTAGGGAATAATTCTTTTAATCCAGCATTAACTTTATCAAACGTTTCTTTAAATCGTGTTCTGGTTTCTTTATCAATCTTTCTAATTGCACTCTCTAAAGACTCCAAAGCTTCGTCTAAATCTTCGTGTTGAGCATCTAAATATATCTTTCGCTCACTTTGTTCTTTATGCTCTTCAATGGCGGCTAAATTAATAGCGCCAAGGCGTTGTATTTTTGCAGAAACATTCTCTAATCGCTGATTCCATTCATTCTCATTTGCACCCTCTTCCAAGTTTTCTAAAATGTTTTTTATATCCTCATCATGATTATTAATATTTTCTTCTTGAGAATTTTGCTTGGCTGAGTTCTCTGACCACTGCATTCTCAATTGCTCAAGACGTGATCGAACAGCTTGAGCGGCTTGCTCAGCATCTCCTCGTTGCTTCTCAAAAACTCTAACCGATTTCTCTACCACTTCTAAATTATCTTTTGCTTGTGCTAAGGAATCTTCCGCTCGCAAACGTTTTTCTAACGATGCGTCTAATTCCATTTGTAATTCATCATCTGGAGAATTGGCGGCTTCAAGCGAATCTTGCAATTGTATTTTTCTACTTTGCATTTCTGTAACTTGTTGCTGCATTCGCTGATTAGTCGATTGGCTTGAATTTATTTCGGCATTAACATTTGCAACACTCAGTTCTAACTCATGGCTTTTATCTTTAGCTTGACGGGCTTGATTTCTCGCATCATCTAGCATTCTCCTTTTTTCTTCTTTTTGACGTGACAAAGATTCTTTTTGTTCTAAATCATCCGCCATAGCATCAACTAATTTTTCTAAACTCAAACGACTTTGTGATAATGCAGTTTCATCCACTTGTAATTGATGCGTTAGATCATCTTTTTCTTTAACCAATGCGTCCTTTCTTTTTACCATTTGTTCAAGTTTGGCTTGCTGCGAACCGACTTGTGCGCGTAAGTCACTGTAGTTCTTTGTGACAACTCTTAATTCTCTTTGCTTTTCTTCCCAAGTATTCTCTGCATCTTTTAGACGATCACTTTCTTCGTCTGAACTTTGTTGTAACCGTTCTAACACCACTTCATGCTTTTCCAGATCAATTGCCAAAGTTTCTAATTTAGTTTCTCTTTCAAGCAAACTCATTTCTTCAGATTCTTTTTTAGCAACTCGGATCCAATTACTAGCAATCCAAAAACCATCTTTAGTCACATATGATTGTTCTGCACTAAGTGACGCTCTTTGAGTTAATGCATCTGTCAAACTATCGGTCACAAAAACATTATTTAACGTCGGAACATTAATATTAAGGTGATGTATTTTACTAGATAGTGTCACCAGAGAACTATCTTGATTTGATGAATCATTTGGAACAGAATATTCTGAACGATCCGAATTATCAACTAAGCACAAACGCCCTGTTTCTAGGTTACCTAGCTCACTCTCAAACACAGAAAAAGAGTCACAACTAGTCGCTTCTAAATAGTCGCCTAAAACCATTTCCACCGCATCTTCCCAACCATTATCAACTTTTATACTCTGAGCCAATTTTTTATTTTCTGCTAGTGCATTACTAACTAACCAATCAGCAACACCAGTATCAGTATGCCCAAGAGCGGCTCGTTGAATGGCATTTAGTGAAATATGTTCGCTTTGAATTTTTTGTAACTGACTACGACTAATTTCAATTTCTTTTTGTTTTGCTCTACGGTGTTCACGCATACCCGATATTTCATCAAACAAAATTTCTACACTTTCACTAAGCAAACTGGTTTGCTCTTCTGCTTTACTCAGTTCTAACGAAGCATTCAAAACATCGTCTTCAATAGGTTCCGCGGATAAAGTATAAGACTCTTTTTGATTACTCTCTATTCGAGTAGAAAGACGTTCAATCACTTTTTCAAAATGCTGTATACGAGTTCTTTCAACTTCCATTTTCTGACTATTGGCTGCTGAGCTCTTATTATACTCTTCCCAATTTTTCTCCCAATCTAATACAGAAACTTCTAACTCTTCTAAACTGCGTTGGGCTTGTTCGAGTTGTTGTTGTTGTAATTCAAGTTCAGGTTCTAATTCAAGCTTTTGTTCTGTTAACTCAGTTAAGTTAATCTCATCTTGTGACATCTGCTCGGTCGCTTGAGATAAAGAGGCATTAACTTGTTGAAAGTCTTGATTGAGTTGAGCTTGGCGTTCTTTTTTATGAGAAATACTTTGCTCTAATCGCGCAATGTCTGCGCCTATCCCATAAAAATTACCCTGAGCTTGGTTAAATGCATCGGAAATATCAATATGTTTTTCACGTGTTTTTTCAATTTCTAAATCGGCATGCCGTTGCTCTGCAATTCGAGCCTCTAATTCTGTTTCTAGTTTTGAAATTTCTGAAGATAATGTTTCTACTTGCTGATTGAACTTACTCCACTTCAATGCAGAGAGTTCGCCTTTTAAGCGTCTTTCATCTTGCTTAAATGTTTTATATTTTGTTGCTGAATTTGCCTGTCTTTGTAAATGAGCGAGCTGCTTGCCTAACTCATCTCGAATATCCGTTAGCCGCTCCATATTTTCGCGAGTATGTTTAATTCGATTTTCGGTTTCTCGGCGACGTTCTTTATATTTTGAAATTCCAGCAGCTTCTTCTAAAAACACTCTGAGTTCTTGAGGTTTTGATTCGATTAATCGCGAAATCATACCTTGCTCAATGATTGCATAGCTTCGGGGTCCAAGACCTGTTCCTAAAAAGATCCCTGTGATGTCTTTTCTTCGACATTTTGTGCCGTTAAGATAGTAATTTGACTGACCGTCACGAGTTACGGTGCGTCTAAGTGCTATTTCAGCATAACTCGCAAATTCACCTTTTAAAGTACCATCCGAATTATCAAAAACTAATTCAATACTAGCCTGACCGACAGGTTTCCGACTAGTAGATCCATTAAAAATAACGTCCGTCATTGAGTCGCCACGCAAGTGCTTGGCAGAAGACTCGCCCATAACCCAACGAACGGCATCAATCAGGTTGGACTTACCACAGCCATTTGGACCAACAATCGCTGTTAGATTATCAGGAAAAGGGACGGTTGTGGGATCAACAAATGACTTGAACCCTGCTAATTTAATCTGTTTTAATCGCATACTTGCTTATATCTTTAATTAGTCATCCATTCAATCAACGGATTTATATTGGTACTTTAGGAAAACTCTTACAATATTGTACTAGTTTTATGCAACGCGATAGTTTAAATTATTTCGCTAATAATTCACACATAAAAAATTAGCAAATCAATGCACATAGAACCATTTAACGGAACTCAATACCTTCATAAAGGCTACAACCTGATTTGGCAACCCAATATTAGGCGTTTTGTCTTTATTCCGTTAATTATTAATTTTATTCTGCTAACATTTGCTTCAATTTACGTGTTTAACCTTATTTCCGATTGGTATTCAAGCCTGCCTATTTGGCTAGAAACTCATATGGTTAGTCCTGATTGGTATATTCGTTGGTCTGCAGAGGTTCTAAATTGGTTTGTCACCAGCTTGGATTGGCTATTATGGCCTCTCATAATCATTTCAGTATTGATAACGGTTTTCTTTATGTTTGGCTTTATTGCTAACTGGATTGCAGCTCCGTTTAATGGTTTGTTGTCGGAAGCTGTCGAATGTCATTTAGCGGGCAACTCAAAATCAATAGAAAACCTGAGTTTAACCGACTCTTTTAAAGATATTCCTCGTCTAATTGGCCGAGAATGGCGTAAATTGATCTATTATATTCCTAGAGCCATTTTATGTTTAATCCTATTTATTACGCCAATATCCATGCTTGCACCGATTATTTGGTTCTTGTTTAACGGTTGGATGTCAGCCATACAATATATTGACTATGCAAATGATAATCACAGACACCCCTTTCGACAAACTTTAAGTGATATTAAATCTTATAAGAGTGGGCCGTTTGGATTTGGATTATTGGTGATGTTATTAACCATGATACCAATTGTTAATATCTTGGTGATGCCTGTAGCCGTTGCTGGAGCGACTAACCTTTGGTTTGATCATTATAGGGGATGATATTGTTTTATTTAGTTTTAGCCTAGACTAGCAAAACCATATCAGTGAGCAACTTTTGAATACTTTGCCGTGCGTCCATTACAGCCAAAAGAATCACCTGCTTTTTATCATCATCAATCCTATAGAAAACAATATTATGTTCATCAATACAATATTGACGAAAATCTGTTACACCAAGATCAATAAGCCTTTCGCTAATTGGTGCAATATAGGGATTATTGGATAAATTATCGATTATTACATTTTTAATTTTCTGCTTTGAATCAAGTGCTAATTCGAGCGAATATTTTGATTGTAAGAAATGAACCAAGCGTTTAAGACATAATTTAAACACGGGAGAAACAACGATTTTATATTGAGCCATTTTATCTAATCAGCAAATGCTTGTTCTAAAGTTAAAGATTCTTTAAGAGCCGATTTATCTGATAACATCAATAATTTTAAAAGCGCTAATGATTCTTGTTGATATTCATAATCTTCAACGTTTTGCAGAACAAACTGAGCTTTCCCTTTTTGTGTTATTAACAGTGGGTTGTCTATGATTAAATGATTTGCGTGCTCTTTGACGTAACTAAGGGTTTCTGTTCTCACTGAGCCATCCTCTTCAGACTATTTAAAGACCGATAATAGACTGAAACGTCAAATAAGTATATAAAGTATTGCAAGCTGTCGCTAATTAATCAGAGTAGATAAATATTCAATTCTGAAATTATTTAGACATATTCTAATTCAATATTCATTCGATAAGCCATTAATTCCACTACATTTGTTATTTCACATGCTTGTCTTAAACTATCGTCTATTGACCCCGCTACAATAACGCCAGAAATGGCTCTATCGGGAAATTTAATTTTTAACAAGCCTAAATACATTGAAATTCATAATTCCACTGTTCATTGAGTAATGTTCCGATATTTTGGTTATTGCTCGTGAGTAGCTAATAGCGGCTCCAATTTCAGAATATCCTCGTTTGATTAACCATTCTTTGAATTGTTGTTCCATTTCTGAGAAGCGAGCTTATAGAAACAAACCTTTAACCTGTGAAGAAAAAAGAATTAACCGTCAAAACTCAGGAACGCGAAGTATTGTTGAGCCAACCTTTGGTATTCTGAAGCTTCATTATGGGATGAGTAAAGGCTCGATATCTTGGATTACAAAGAAACAAAGCTCGATTTGGATTAATGAGCATTGCTCACAATATCAAGCGAGGCATGTCAATTCAATTAGCGATGACATAATACGGGGTTAATCCGCCTAAAGGTGAATTGACCGATAAAAACAGACAAAATGGAGTAAGAATGATCAATATTTAACGATTTCAGAAAAACTAAACAAGAACATCTCAAAAAAATCTAAAAATATTTTTCTGCTCAGTTATTTTGTGATCGTGCAAAGCTCTCTATTAATAGGTTACTTGTAAACAAAAGAAGTATGATAATTTAAAAAAACAAACGGGGGACGTCAATGTATAATTTCTTCTCTTTCAGGTTTAACTAAAGCTCTCTAACGACAAATGATCAATCGAAGGCTGAGGATGGCTCTCAAGAGCTTTAGTCGGCATTATTCTTTCCCCTACTTTAGCCAAAGATAAATCGCTTGTATCTACATCTCTTTTCTCATAAATTTTGTCAGGCATTATTTGAGATCCTACGTCAGCTATTGTCATTCCGCTATCGGTGAGCATTGGTTGTTCAAGATTTGCTTGCTCAGAGCTTGGCTGTACAACCATTGATTCAGTTTCTTTATTAGTTGTTTTGGGTATTTCTTGCGCTTCTGGTTCATCATTTTGTACCATGAAATTGGCTTTTGGTTTAGAGATCGTCATTTCACTAATAATGGCCAAAGCACCAGCTTGTTTAAGTACTGATTGGTACTTCATTGCAGTTGAGTAATCGAGTGATTTTTTTATTTTGATATCTGCGCCACTAAATAATGGCTCGACAGCTTTTAATGAAGATTTAAACAACGAAACTAGGTTGTTTTTAACATCACTAAGCTCTTTACCTTTTACGATTTGACCTCGAAAAACTACATCAAACTTTCCATCAATCATGTGTTTTCTCCCAACTATCTTCTCTTGTAAACAATTTCATTTATCATACGCTTCGTTCAAAAGTCTCTCTATAAATGGATCGATTGATCTTATCTCAAGATTATTCAACAATGCCTTTATTATAGTATATACCCATGACACTTCAATATGCCAAGCAACTCAGATGAATTTTTAGCAGAAATGCAGGATGTCCAGCAAATCCAGCAAGATAAAATTGCGAAAATAGCGATAAAATCTCAAATTAATAAGCAATATAGGAAAAATGCTGCGATTTCAGATATTAGTCCATTCGAAAATTTTTTAACGGATGGTGAAATTGAAAACGTTGAACCAGAAGAGATCCTAAGTTTCAAAATACCAGGGTTACAACCTTTAGTATTTAAAAATCTACGACAAGCAAAGTATGGGTTTGATTATCATTTGGATCTTCATGGTTATTCTGTAAAACAAGCGAGAGAAACCATTTTTAAATTAGTCAGTAGTTCGCAAATAAATGAATTGCGTTGTCTATTAATTACACATGGCAAAGGCATTATGAATAAACAACCAGCTAAGCTTAAAAGTTATGTTTTTCACTGGCTAAAACAAATCGAGCAGGTTATTGGCATTCACTCAGCGTTACCTCAACATGGCGGTGTAGGTTCTCTTTATGTTTTGCTGAAAAAATCGAAAATAGAGAATAAAATAAATCCTGCAAAATATGATTGAAGTTTAGATCATCTGAAAAAAACTACTTTTTTAATGCTTTATTAATTTCTTCTTGGGATAAGCTTTGTTGAATTTCAATTGATAAGTCTCCCATTCGGATAGTCTCATATTTTTCTATGTTGGGGTGTCTTTCACTATGTTGTTGAATACCATTTTCATCAATCCAACGATAATATACTCTATTAGCCATCTGTGCAATCGTTAGACTTGTCCAATATGAAATGAGCATGAAGCCCCAATTCAGGTAAATACAAT